>NZ_JJML01000003.1 GCF_000775285.1 Neosynechococcus sphagnicola sy1
AAAGCCAGCTTTACCAGAACTCAACACCACAGATACATCTTTGATTTTGGTACTGAACTGCTATTTAGTAGCGTCGAGAAGCACCACCTCGATTTTCCCAGTTGCCCCCTGGAGAACTTCTTTCTTCTCGGGGTCTTGCCTTATTAACCTTGAGGTCACGCCCCATCCACTCAGCACCATCCAGGGCTTCAATGGCCGCTGTTTCTTCTGCCTCTGTTTCCATTTCTACAAAGGCAAACCCTCTTAAACGCCCTGTTTCTCGGTCTGTAGGTAACTGAACCCGTTTGACAGTGCCATATTCCGCAAAAATCTGCGATAGGTCGTCCCGAACCACCTCGAAGGACAAATTTCCGACAAAAATTGACATAATAATATCTCCAGAATCAGAGAATGTAGGGATTTAGATTCGGAGAAATGTTTGTAAATCAATCAAGGTGAATTACTCAGCCGAAAATAAACTTAGTTAAAGTGTAGCATAATTTTGAGAAAATATACGAGAAAATATACATAGAATCTACCGATACAAATGTTGTTGAGACTCTCATTTTGCAGGAACCTAGAGAGTGAAAAAAATGTAGTATGAATCGTGCTTAAACTGGCTTTATATGAGACAAAAATAGTAGTACAATCCTGGCTCAACGGATCTAAGATGGAGATATCTCAGGTGGATGGACTGTGGGCATCAAAGGTGCTGTTGTGCTGGATGCAAGCAATGCTTTTCATTAGCTTATGAGGGTCAAGTTCAGCCGCAAAGGATTGTATTGTCGCCGATGGTCGTCCATGGACACGCGACTGATGGCAATTCCTTTTTGTTGGACTGTAGATGTTTTCAAAATGACCCATGCGCGTTCATTCAGCAGCCCTGTCAACTTTCCTGCCGTGAACAAGCCCCCTCACGTTGACAGCTAAAAACTCACTTGCAAGGGAAATCTTATTCCCCACCCATCGACAGTTGAGCTATTTCTCGCTGCTACAACTGTGCAGACTAGCACTGCTTCCTTGGCGGCCCTTCTCCCGATTGACAAATCAGCTCTAGGCTGGTTTGAGTAAAACGTTTCTTCCATGGCATTCAGATCCTGGAGCGATCGCCCATCAGGCGGCAGGGGAATGACGTTGGAGCCAGGGTTTTTAAAATCTTGCAGATGCGGGAAGTGAAGCTCCTGTTGGGAGATATCGTTGGGTGCGGGCGATCGCCACAACCCCATGAACAGCAATTCCAGCCCGTCGTAAAACCTGAGCGGCTGCCCGCGTCGTGGCCCCTGTGGTGTAGATGTCATCCAGGAGCAAGACCGCGGTGCCGGGAGCGGCTTGCCTCCACTCTGGCCCCAACCGAAAGGCATCAACCAAGCTTTGCTCTCGTTGATGCACAGACAGGGTATGGAGTGCCTCAGTGGCTTTAGACCGCTCCACACCCCGGCGCTGGATAGGCAACCCTGTGTAGTGACCAAAGCTTTCAGCCAATAACTCCGCTTGGTTATAGCCCCGCTGCTGGCATTTCGCGGCATGGAGGGGAATCGGCACAATGATTAAGGGTTGAGGGCATCTGCGGATGGCAATGGGAGCTGCTAACCAGGCTTTTCCCAACCAGTGTCCCAAGGGGCGGGCAATTTGCGGCTGGTTTTGATATTTCAAGGCCGCGATCGCCCGTTTCAAGAGACCGTCATAGGTTCCCCAGGCAAATACGGGCAGGGGCGGTTGCCATTCTTGGGTAGGGTAGGGAAGTTGATGGTCGATGAGTTGTCGCTGACAGTCCCGGCAGAAGTCTGCTGTTGTTGATCGCTGGCAAAGCGGGCAACGAGGAGCTAGAAATAAATTCAGCCAATCTCTAAACGGCTGCATATCCCTAGGGCTGAAGGCGATGGCTATGGGGCATTTTTACCATAGCCCGATCGCGCAGAGAAGCTTACAGGTCAAAGTCTTTCTTAAAGCTCTGTCGAGTCAGGGGTTGATCCACGATCAATCCTTCCCCACCCAAAACATCCAGAAGCTTCCCTTCGACCGCCACCCAAACAGGAGCCGAGGGTTGCAGACTAGTTGCGGTATAGACAATCTGGCCCAAGCGCCCGGTCATTGATTCACTGCCACCCCCAGCCGTAAATTCCCGGGACAGGTCAACATGAATCCCATCTGCCTCTAAGCGGACACCCCGGAGTTGGGTACCAGGGGGGATGGTTGTGGTTAAATTGTCCTCAGCTGGACCAGCTAACAATCGTTCAAAGGCAGTTTCCAAAGCCGCATCATTGGATTTAGCTTTGCTCTCAGGGGCGATCTCACCGGGCACTAACTCGGTCTTATTCCCAGCATGTTTCAGCCAGTAGACGCTCACTGACTGCTTGAGAGAAGTTCGGAGCGATCGTAATGGCGGCGGCGTCCCTGGCAAGTGCCCCCAGGTATACCAAGCAGTGCCACCTCCCACAACCAAAATGAGAGCCGCGAAACCCACCAGAACGTTTCTGGGAACCCCACCCACAGGCTTTGGCTCTTGCATCGTCCTACCTCCACACCTTGAACGGTCTAAGTCTTAAAAGACTGGAAATTAAGCATCTGGGTTCCGACTTGTCCAAGCAGGATGGTTCAGTAACGCTGCCATCATCCGTACCCCCCGTAACTGATTGGACAGGGGGAGATGACCTTTGGGAGCCGAGAGATCCCAGGTAAACTCCTGGGGATAGCGCGTCCAGCTATTTCCCTGCTTCCAGCCAATCTTGGGCCAGAACTTAGCCCAGTTTTTACCCACACTCAGCCAGATCTCCCGCTGCACCGAAAAACCAAACCTGCCTGCAGAATGGGTCAACCACAACTGGTTAATGGTCTGGAGGTCAAGAATCGGAAAACTGTCTACCTCGGTGAAGTAGACCCACTTGCGCTGTTCAGCTGTTGTACCGGCGATTTCGCAGAGCTTCTGGAGTGTCAGTTGATCCGCCGCTTGAAAATCTTGCTGGGCTAGCAGAGCTTGAAGGGGGCTGTAATCAACTCCCCGCTGCGATCGCAGCAACCCAGCATTGTCAGCGGACAGAGTGTCTTGAGTAAGGTCTATCATCCAGGGATTCGTTTCAGAGGCCTGTAATTCATCCATCATTGCTCCATTCTACCAATCGCTCCCTGACAGATCCTCTGCTGTTGGGGAAGCTGTCCTGAATTTCAGTTTTTGGGCCATCCATGGGGTAGAAATTGACCGTGGGGAGAAATGCTAACGTGAGCCACTCCCGCTAAAGCAAAGATTCTGGTAGCCTACCAAGGAGGTATACGGCTGGCTGTTGCTAGCCAGGATGCCTTGATTTTTCTCAGGATGCACTGGCATGTACAAGCTGATTACGCCCCCAACCACTGGCTCAAAAATTACCTTCGAGAATGGTGAACCCAGGGTTCCAGATCACCCGATTATTCCTTTTATTCGGGGGGATGGGACGGGGATCGACATTTGGCCTGCGTCTCAGAAGGTCTTTGATGCTGCCGTCGCCGTTGCCTATGGTGGCCAGCGTCAAATTAGTTGGTTCAAGGTCTATGCCGGGGATGAAGCCTGCGAGAAGTATGGCACCTATCAATACCTACCCGAGGATACCCTGCAAGCCATCCAGGAGTATGGCATCGCCATTAAGGGGCCATTGACAACCCCCATCGGCGGTGGCATTCGTTCCCTCAACGTAGCACTGCGCCAAATCCATGACCTCTATGCCTGTGTGCGTCCGTGTACCTACTACTCCGGCACCCCCTCGCCCCATAAAACCCCAGAAAAACTCGATGTCATTATCTATCGAGAGAATACGGAAGATATTTACCTCGGGATTGAATGGCGGCAAGGCAATCCCATCTGCGATCGCCTGATCAAGTTGCTCAACGAAGAACTGATTCCGGCCACTCCTGAACATCAGGGGAAGCAAATCCGTCTTGACTCGGGAATTGGCATTAAACCCGTGAGTAAAACTGGTTCCCAGCGGTTAGTTCGCCGCGCCCTGCAACATGCCCTCCGCCTACCCAAAGCCAAACAAATGGTGACCTTGGTTCACAAGGGCAACATTATGAAGTACACCGAAGGAGCCTTTCGAGATTGGGGATACGAACTGGCAACCACGGAATTCCGGGCTGAGTGTGTGACCGAGCAGGAATCTTGGATTCTCAGTAACCGCGAGCGCAACCCATCCATCACCATCGAAGAGAACGCCCGCCGGATTGAACCGGGCTATGATGCCCTCACCAGTGAGAAGCAGGCAAAAATCTGCCAGGAAGTCGAAGCGGTTCTCAACCAAATTTGGGATAGCCACGGCCAAGGTCAGTGGCAAGAAAAGGTGATGGTCAACGACCGCATTGCCGACAGCATTTTTCAACAGATCCAAACCCGCCCCGATGAGTACTCCATTCTGGCTACCCTGAACTTGAATGGGGACTATCTCTCAGATGCAGCAGCTGCCATTGTCGGTGGCCTGGGGATGGGACCAGGTGCTAACATTGGCGATCGCTGTGCCATTTTTGAAGCCACCCACGGCACCGCCCCCAAACACGCGGGGTTAGATCGGATCAACCCAGGTTCAGTGATTCTCTCCGGGGTCATGATGCTGGAGTTTATGGGCTGGCAGGAAGCAGCGGATCTAATCAAACAAGGGATTGCTCGCGCCATTTCCCATCGGGAAGTTACCTATGACTTGGCTCGGTTAATGGCCCCTCCCGTGGAACCGCCCCTCAAATGTTCTGAGTTTGCCGATGCCATCATTCGGCATTTTCAAGCCTAGTCTTTAAATTGCAGTTAACCACCGTAGATTGCCCAGACTATCTCGTGATCTCGGCGGCAACTCCTACAGAATCAACGATGCATCTGCCATTCCGATCAAACCAGCCGATGGATACTGCATCCATGGGTAGGGGTTAGGATCTGGCAGCGGAATTGATCTGAGTCACGGACAGGCAGCGACCTCTTGATTCTACTAGCGCTTGGTGTTAAGTTTTTTCTGCTGTTTGCCACGACCCAAGCGTCAGTTCCCATGGGCCTCAAAAAACAATTTCTATTGGCTTGTTGGTGTTTATTCCAATTTCCATCGCAGCTGAGATCCTGGAGTGGGGATCCTTAGCAGTTATGATCACGTCCGCCTTGGCAATTATTCCCCTCGCAATTTGGCTGAGCACAGCTACCGAAGAAATTGCCCTGGTAACGGGGCCATCGATTGGTGGCTTGCTGAACGCCGTCTTTGGCAATGCAACAGAATTGATCATTTCCCTGGTAGCGCTGAATGCTGGGCTGATCGATATTGTCAAGGCCAGCATTACGGGGACGATTATTAGTAACCTGCTCCTGGCCATGGGGCTGTCGATGTTCCTCGGGGGGCTTCGCTATAAAGAGCAAGACTTTCAGCCTGTAGTTGCCAGGGTGAATGGTTCTACCATGACCCTAGCGGTAATTGCCATGCTATTGCCGACAATGGTACTCAGTAACTCTCCGGGAGCTGAGTCCGCGACCAAAGAGCTGTCCGTAACGGTTTCTGTGGTGCTGATTGCGGTTTACATCCTGACCCTGGTCTTTTCGTTGAATACCCACAGCTATCTCTATGATGTGGGTCTCGTTGACTTAGAGGAAGGAGGCGAGGGTTCCGACCCTACCCATGTGCCCCATAAGCCCAACCTGTGGCTCTGGTTAGGTGTTTTGGTGGCTTCGACCCTCGCGGTTGCCTATGAATCCGAGATTTTTGTAGGGGTTGTGGAAGAAGCAACCTCAGGTCTGGGATTAACGCCCTTTTTTACCGGGGTAATTCTCTTGCCATTGGTCGGCGGTGCGGCTGAGTACGTCACTGCGGTGGGGGTCGCCGTCAAAAACAATATGGATCTTTCAGTGTCCGTTGCCATGGGATCTAGCCTCCTGGTTGCCCTCCTAGTCGCCCCAGCACTGGTACTGGTGGGTCTCGTCATTGGGCAACCCATGGATCTCAGCTTTAACCCCTTTGAGGTGGTTGCGGTGGCCGTTGCTGTCATCGTTGCAAACCTGATTAGTCTGGATGGGCGTTCCAACTGGTTAGAGGGAATCCTGCTCTTGGCAACCTATGTGATTTTAGGAGCAGCTTTCTTCTTTCAGCCCGGTTAGACAATCTACAACCAGTGGGAATCACCATAACTAGAAACGACTCAGATCGAGTCCTGCTTCTTTGGCAAAAGCCTGTAATCCTTTGTTCTCTAAGGTTTTGATGGCCTGAGTGGATAACCGTAGTCTTACCCAACGGTTCCCCTGAGGCCACCAAAGCCTTTTCCATTGCAAGTTAACTTCTTGTATCTTTTTGTTACGACGATGGGAGTGGGAAACCGCATAGGCATTGTTGGCCTGTTTCCCGGTTAGCTGACATTTGCGAGCCATAAATTCTCCAGACAACGGATTTTAAAGACACGATCCGTAATTATATCTGAAGTTTAGCGTCGATAGGAAGAGAATCTGACTTCATCTCTGATTGCAGGGTCAACGTTCCATCGTGCATCATCGCCCCAGACAGATTCACCCCTGTGAGATCGGTGCGATTAAAGCGGGCTCGACTGAGAATAGCACGGCTAAAGTTAGCTCCTGTGATGACTAAGCTACTCATCTCAGCGCGGCTGAGGTTAGCCTCTGTCAAGTTCACAGCCGTGAGGTTGGTTTCATTCAAGCGGGCACCACACAGGGTCGCTCGCACCAGGGTGGCCCCTGTGAGGTTGGTTTTTGTGAGATTCGCCTCGGCAAGAATGGCTCCGGTCAAGTCGGCACCCGTGAGGCTAACTTCGCTGAGATCGGCGCCCGTAAGGTTGGCAAAGGTCATTAGGGCACTGATCAAAACCGCTCTGGTTAAATTGGCTTCACTGAGGTTGGCCTGATTCAGATTTGCAGCACTTAAGACCGCTAGCCGCAGGTTGGCGCGGTTGAGGCCCGCATTGGTGAGAATGCACTTGATCAGATTGGCCTCACTTAAGTTAGCTTCGCTGAGGTTGACGCGGGTTAGGTCGGCTTCCGAGAGGGTCGCTCGCACCAGATTGGCACCACTAAGATTAGCTCCGGTCAAGTTCGCCCGAATCAGATTAGCGCCGCTGAGATTGGTCTCACTGAGGTTGGCATTACTCAAATCTTTGCCCCGTAGATCCATGCCGGTGAGATCGGCACGACTGAGACTAATTCCTCTCAAATCGGTCTGGTTGAAATCGGAGTCTAAAGTACCTTTGTATCCATTCAGTCCCGGAGACTGCTCTAGAAATTCCTGTGTATGCATGACGATTCCTCACCCAAATTTTGACGCGCACTTAAACCGCTAATGAAATATGGTGATCTAGATTGAATCGCTAAAGTTCCCAGATCATTGAACCGAGTTGGGATGCTCCGAAGGCGGTCTTTGACCATCTCCCTCTAAATTCCAGAGATTCGACCATATTTATGATTTAGTATGCCTGTAATTTCCAGTCGTGTGGTGACTAACCAGCCAGAATTTTTATAACTGAGTACAAAGAATTTAGCCACTTAATTGACATTGTACTTTCGCTGGTTTCAGGGGTGCGATCTGAGGATGATCATTGGCATATTCCACCTCTTAATGTTAGACCCCTCTTCACCATCCCTGGGTCGATCACTATTTTAGTACAAACAAACTAATGACCTTGACCGCCTTCCCCCAGAGTTTAAACCCTGTCCGCTGCATGAACGTGCTGCCATTAGCCCCATCAAAGTCATTCGCCAGAGCCATCTTCAGAGGCACATTCTCTCTCAGGCAACTGGGTTGACTCGTGCAGCGTCAAAGCATAATTTTAGGGTGGATAGCTTTGGAAAGGGTTGCCAGACAAAAAATCAGAGATCGCCAACCCTAATCCTTAGTATTGACGCGGCAGTAGTCTTCACCGTTTGACTTCGACCTAAGTCGGTCACCATTGTCACCTTGCCGTCCTGCACTGCTCCACTCCAGGCTTCTTCACCGACTTTCTATCACCTAACACTGCGGTTGTCTTCTCATAAGCAGTGTCAAGCCGATATGGCAATCCTAAATGAGTCGCAAACCAAATTAGCCTAAAATTCTTACCCAGAAAGGGTCAAAATTTACAAGTGACTTAGGACTGCTATAGTTTCAATAAGAGTTGCAACTGCTCGTGTTCTAAACGACCTGCTTCATATAAGGTTTGGGCAATTTCAGAAATTTTCAAAACAGCATGGCTGTGGTAGCCCTGCCGCTCAAGTTTTTCTTGTACTCCTTCTTCGTGATCAATTAATACGACCACATCTTTCACAACCAAGCCAACGGATTGTAATTTTTTCACCCCTTCGATCACACTCTTACCTGTGATGAGGATGTCATCAATGACAACAATGGTTTCTCCCTCACAAAATTGCCCTTCAACCAATCGACAGGTTCCGTGCGCCTTGACCTCCTTGCGGGGAAAAATCATGGGGTAGTTGAGACGTAATCCCAGACCAGTTGCTGTCGGTAATGAGCCATAGGGAATGCCAGCAATCCGGTCAAAATGCAAGCCTTTAAGTGTATTAGCATAGGCCGCAAGTACCTGCTCAAACACCTGAGGATGGGAAATGATTGTCCGCAGATCAATGTAATAGGGAAAGGTCGCACCAGAGGCTTGGACAAATTCCCCAAAGTGGATGCAACCAATATCATAGAGTTGCAAAATTAAATCCTTGTGGGGATGTTGATGCAATAGGCAGACATTCGGAAACCAGACAGAACAGGTGGGGTTTCCCTGGGCAATCGTTGATCTGATCTGATTGATGCCGTCACGTAGCGATCGCAGGGATTCTCGGGGAGATTCTTGAGCGCTGATCTCGTCAGGTGTGGGCATCAACAGTCCATCGCCGTTCGGAGTCAACCCTGCTTGCAGGAATTGCTCAAGGTCACTCAGTTCTGCTGGGAGTTCATCTGCTAGGATTAACCGCTCAGGGGCAATCGTCCGAATCCGACTAAAGACATCAATGGTTCCCCCAACTTCCAGACCTAACTGTTCGGGGATACCCCAGGTTTTGGCTTCTTCCACCAAATTTAGGTAAAAAGGTGATGGGGTTGTTGGATATTTCTGTAACCCCACAATGGATGGATTTGCAGTGGCACACAGGATAAAAACGCCCTTATCTGGATAAACCAGGAACGGGGTTACCCCATCCTGTCCGATGTAGGGATTGAGTGTAACAGCATCCACCTGCCAGGTTGCAAAGATCATCTGAGCAAAAATTGTACTGGTGTTGGGGTCGCTATGGTGGGTGTCCAAAATAACTGGAATATTGGGTGGAATGGCAGACAAGGTCTGATGCAATAATCCCAATCCTGAAGCCCCTAAAGCACGATAAAACTCCAACGTGAGGCGATAGGCACAGACTAAATCAGCTGTTTCCGCAATCAGAAATTGCAGCCACTCCTGCAAACCCCATATATGGCTGTGGGCACTTTCCCAAGAACCAAATTGTTGTGGCCAGTTCTTGGGATCAGGTGCTAATTCAAGATAGAGTAAACTTTGATTAAATTGAATAGATTTGTTTAATTTGTCGCAGAATTTCATGACTATTATTTGCAGAAGTGTTGAACGTTAGCTTAAAGCTAAGAAATTGGGTCGCTTTTGTAGATCATGCGTTTCACTTTAGGTGCCAATCAGGCCAGTTAATACGTTTATTCTCAATAAGTCGGGTTTTAAAATCCTACAAAGCGGACTGCCTGACACAAGAGTCTGAAAGGCTTATGGCGTCGTAGTTTGTGGGAAAAGATGGAGGTTATACACCAAATTTTTGAGTCCCAGTTGCGCCCGCACTCGCTCCAGACCAATCGCCCGCACCAGCTTGCCCCCCATCGTCATTATCCAGGCTCCAAAGACATCCTAACGAACCATGCAGTGACGAATGACCAATTGTGATTCAGCATTAAGACAAGGCATTTTCAACCTAGGACATCCCTCTGATGATGGTGAAACTCTCGGATTCACGCCAACTGACCGGACTGTCTGACCAGGAGGCCGCTGATCGCCTGCAGCAAGACGGTTTCAATGAATTACCCTCGACCCAGCAGCGTCATTTTCTGGCGATCGCCTGGGAAAATGTGCAGGAACCAATTTTTCTGTTGCTAATCGCCTGCGGAGTCATTTACCTGGTTTTAGGGGATGCCCAGGAAGCTTTAATCCTCCTAGGTTTTGTCTTCTTCATCGTTGGTATTAATCTTTACCAGGAACAGAAGACGGAGCGATCGCTGGAAGCTCTGCGGGATCTCTCCAGTCCCCGTGCCCTGGTGATTCGCAAGGGGGAACGACAACGGATCGCTGGACGGGAGGTGGTGCGAGGGGATTTGATCGTTCTCTCAGAGGGAGATCGTGTGCCTGCGGATGCAACATTGCTCTGGTCTACCCATCTGACAGTGGACGAATCGCTGTTGACCGGAGAATCCGCTCCCGTCCGCAAACGTGCCGCTGAATCTGGAGAAAAGCCGGAGACCCTTGCTGAAACGTTGCGACCGGGGGGAGATGACTTACCCTGTGTCTACTCAGGCACCCTGATTGTCCAGGGACAGGGGATTGCCCAGGTGCAGGCCACTGGGGTACACACGGAAATGGGCAAGATCGGAAAGGCACTGCAAACGGTTGTACCGGAAGACACCGTCTTACAGAAGGAAATTCGTCGCATTGTGAGCAAATTGACGCTGGTGGCGATCGCAATTTGCATCGCGGTTGTGGTGATTTACGGACTCACCCGTGGAGACTGGTTGCAAGGATCTCTGGCGGGATTAGCGCTGGCGATGGCGATTCTGCCCAATGAAATTCCGGTGGTACTGGCAATCTTTCTGGCGCTAGGGGCGTGGCGGTTTTCCCAGCAAAAGTCTTAACCCGTCGGATTCCCGTGGTGGAAACCCTCGGTGCGGCAACGGTGCTCTGCGTCGATAAGACGGGCACCCTGACCTTTAACCGCATGGCCGTTAAGCAGCTGTTTGTCTATGACGATTCCCGTCCCTATCCCTACGATGTCACCCTCCACGACCGCGAACCCTTGCCCGAAGCCATGCATGACTTAGTTGAGTTTGGGATTTTAGCCAGCCGCAAAGACCCGTTTGATCCCATGGAAAAAGCCTTACAGCTGATTGGTCAAAATTACCTGGCGCAAACGGAGCACCTGCATAGTGATTGGCAGCTCCTGTATGAGTATCCCCTCTCCAGTAAACTCCTAGCAATGTCCTGTGTCTGGGAAGCGCCCACCGGGGATTTAACCGTGGCCGCCAAGGGGGCACCGGAGGCGATCTCCGATCTGTGTCATTTCAATCCTGCCCAGCATCAAGAACTGGCTCAACATATTCAAACCATGGCACAGGAAGGATTGCGGGTGCTGGGGGTAGCCAAGGGACAGCGAACTGGCACTGTGCCGAAAATTCACCCTGATGACCCATCCCACCCGCTTCCCCACCTGGACGCTGACGATCGACTCCCCAGCAGACAACACGATTTTGAGTTTGAATTTGTGGGATTACTCGGACTGGAAGATCCAGTGCGGCCCACGGTCGCCCCTGCGATCGCAGAGTGCTACAGTGCTGGCATTCGAGTTGTGATGATCACGGGAGATTACCCCGTCACCGCTCAAAATATCGCCCGTCAAATTGGACTCACCCCGACAGAGCAGGTGATCACAGGTCGGGAACTGGAGCAGATGAGTGACGCTGAATTGCGCGATCGCATCCAATCCGTCAACATATATGCCCGTGTCGTTCCAGAGCAAAAGCTGCTGATTGTGAACGCCCTGAAAGGCAGTGGTGAAATGGTTGCCATGACGGGGGATGGGGTGAACGATGCCCCTGCCCTGAAGTCCGCCCACATTGGGATTGCCATGGGAGAACGGGGGACGGATGTGGCCAGGGAAGCGGCTGATCTGGTGCTGCTAGACGATGATTTCTCTTCGATTGTGGAATCGGTCAAATTAGGGCGACGGATTTTCGACAACCTGAAAAAAGGAATGGCCTATACCTTAGCGGTGCATGTTCCCATTGCCGGAATGTCTCTGATTCCAGTGATCATGGGATGGCCGTTGGTGTTACTGCCAATTCACATTGCCTTTCTGCACCTGATTATTGATCCGGCCTGTACGGTGGTGTTTGAAGCCGAACCCGCTGAACTCAATATTATGAAGCGTCCCCCCCGTAACCCCAAAGAATCCTTGTTCAGTCGTCGAACTTTGCGGCTGGCCTTACTTCAGGGAATCAGTGTTTTGGTGGTACTGGTCGTGGTGTTTGCGATCGCTTACTACAGTGGGAATAGTGCATTGGATGCCCGTGCCCTTGCCTTTACCACATTAATTATCTCCAATCTGGCGATGATTCTCACCAACCGTTCCTGGTCGCGCACCATTCCCGAAATGTTACAGGCTCCTAATGCAGCTCTCTGGTGGGTATTGGGCGGTGGCATTATCTTTCTAGCACTAATTCTTTATGTACCCATCCTCCGCCACTTGTTTGGTTTCTCCTTCCTCCATGGGGATGATCTATTAGTGAGTCTGCTTTCTGGAATCATCAGTATCCTCTGGTTTGAAGGGTTAAAACTCTGGAATCGTCGCCCCATAACGGTTTGATTACTAGACCTTCATTGGTAAATTACTGTCTAATATTTCATATAAATCCTTGAGAGTAAGCCCTATGTTTCCCCATCACCAATCATCAACCCCGCGCAAAAGATATGACGGAAATTCTATACCAAGTTATCGTCCGATTCACAAGTTTAAGATTATTCTACAGGGGCTTTATGTCGCCGTTATCTCTGACTTTAGTGTTGCCTACAAACTCGTTCTATCGATTCCAATTCTGGTTTTTTCATTTATTTTCAAACAATGGGTTGATCTGACGTTGATTTTGCTGGCAACTGGAATGGTTCTGTCTGCTGAACTTTTTAATAGTGCGATCGAAATTCTGTGTGATTTTGTCGAACCAAATGCAGATTCTCGGATTGGAATGATTAAAGATATTGCAGCAGCAGCGACGGGCATCAGCATCTTTGTCTGGGCTGTAACGTTGATCCTGGAATGCAATCACATTTGGCACTTGATTTGAAGTTTGGGCAAAACATGTATCTACCTGCGCATCATCGATTATAAAGCCATGTACTTTCACGCCTTTTCTATCAACTTCAAGGTGACCCAAATTCAGACAAGTAAGGTACGTTAACCTACCGTTTCTAAAGCATTAGAATTTTTACCCAAGCATCCATCTTCCATGTAAACGATGCGATCGGCAATATCCAAAATCCGGTTATCGTGGGTGACAAGTAAGATCGTCCCCCCCTGTTCTTTAGCAAGTGTTTGCATTAAGTTCACCACATCCCGACCAGACTTTTTGTCCAGGGCAGCTGTGGGTTCATCGGCTAATACGATTTTGGGATGACTGACCAATGCACGGGCAATCGCCACTCGTTGCTTTTGTCCCCCAGAAAGATCATCCGGATAGGAATGGAGCCGATCTCCCAGCCCGACGTGTTCCAGCATTGCAGCGGCACGTTTTTCCATGTCTGGTAACAATAAATGAGGGTGTAACTCCAAACCCATCTTGACGTTTTGCAGCGCAGTCAAACTGTGATGGAGGTTGTGGGCTTGAAAGATGTACCCATTGTGCCGTCGCGCCAGAGTAAGCTCTGTGGCTCCCGCTCCATAAAGCTCTTGATCTAAGACTTTCAGGCTTCCAGATTGAGCCGATCGCAAGCCACCGACAAGGGTCAGTAATGTGGTTTTGCCAGAACCAGAGGGGCCAGTCATAATCACAATTTCACCGCTATTGATTTCGAGTTCGATGTCAAACAGAACTTGTTTCTGCAATTGACCGTGCCCAAAATGGTGATTGAGATGGTGAATGGAAATTGCAACAGCCATAATGCGTTGATTCCTAAAACATATCCGCTGGATCGGCAGATTGCAGTCTCCGAGTAGCGATCGCTCCTGAGAGGGCACACATGATAACAGTTAGGGTTAATACCATCAGTGCTCTGGTGAATGTCATATAAATTGGTAACGCTGTTGCTTTGGCGGCGATGGCGTAGAGTCCCAAGGGTAAAATCGCACCCGGAATGAATCCTAGAAATGCCAGAATAATTGCTTCTTCAAACACCACGGATAACAAATAGGAATTGTGGTATCCCATTGCTTTGAAGGTGGCGTATTCTTTGAGATGGGCATTCACATCGGTGGAGAGCACTTGATAGACAATCACAACTCCAACCACAAACGCCATAGCTGTACCCAGACCAAAAACGAATCCGACCGGGCTTGCGGTTCTCCAATAGTTTTCCTCAAACGCCACAAACTCTTGAGCTGTAAGTACCCGGACATCCTGTGGCAGATGGGATCGTAAGGCAACGGCCACCTGATGTGGATCGTACCCAGGCTGCAGCCGCAGCAAGCCGAGACTAATACTGGCTGCATCTCTTCGAGGAAACAGGCGCAAAAAGGTTTGATCGCTGGTGATCAGGTTGGCATCGGCACCAAAGGAAGCACCGATAAAGAATGTCCCTGCAAGGGTTAGAGTGCGGCGATCGACCTCGGTGGTGACTAGCTTGCCCTGCTGTAGTTGGGCAATGACTTCTGCATACTTTCCCCTAGCGCCGCGATCGAAGAGCACTACATCAGGCAACTTAATTTTGTTCAGTTGTTGGTTGACTTGCGGTAAGTTAAAGGCTGGCCGATCGGGGTCAAATCCTAACACCTGGACGGTGGCATTGAGGCGAGTTTGGGGATTTTTCCAGGTGATGGTATTGATATAAAGCCCGGTTTCCGTCTTCACCCCTGGAATATCCATGGCCTGGAGCAGGCGACGCCGGGAAAATGTGGATAGATTTTGCAGGTTAAGGGCTTTGGGACTGAGCAAAATAATATCGGCCAACATCGAGCGGTTAACACGGGTATTACTGTCATACAAAGAACTCTGAAAGCCAAGCTGCATAAACATCAGCACATCGGCAAAGGCTATCCCTGCGATCGCGACTACGAATCGACCTTTTTCGTGACTCAGTTGTAGCCATCCCAGTGGAGTGCGGCGCTGAAGTTGTTGAATTAATCCCATCATTGTTCAATCACGACCTGAACTTGTAGATTCGTGAACTTGGCGGCTTTCTGATTGGAAGCATCATCTAGCCTGACGTGAACCTCAACGACTCTGGCATCAATGTTGGCACTCGGGTCGGTGTTGACCATCGTTTGTCGGCGAACCAGTGAATTCACGCGTTCGACGGTTCCTGTCAAGGCACCCGGAATCGTATCGCTGGTTACCCGCACCCGTTGTCCGGGATGTACTTTACCCACATCACTTTGATACACTTCTGCAATCGCTTGCATCTGCAGAGTTTGACCCATTTCCACAATGCCATCGTTGGCAACAATTTCTCCAGGACGGGTATGAATCTCTAAAATCTCACCCGCCATGGGCGATCGCACGTAGGCTTGATCTAATGCGGCTCTGGCCTGCTTCATGGCAGCCTTGGCACGCTCGACCTCGGCTTGATGGGCGCGAATATCCACGGGACGTACTTCCATAATTCGCCGCAAAGTTGCCTGGGCTTGGTGCAGTTGGGCAGGACTTGTGGTTTGAATCCGGGCTAACACGGCTTTTGCCTCTTCCAGACTTCTGCGAGCCGTGTCTAAGATTAACCGTTTGCGATCGAGATCAGATGCCGAGATCACACCCTCTTGATAGAGGGATTGATAGCGGTTCCACTCGGTTGCTGCATTTTGCAGTTCCGATGTTAATCGGGCAACCGTTGCCGCTTCAGCATCCATATCTCCCTGGTGTTGCGCTTTCAGACGGTCAATTTCGGCTCGCTGGGCATTGATTTCCCCCTGTTTGGCACCTGCCTCGGTAATGGCAAGTTGTGCCTCCGCAACTCTGACTTCATCCACTGCCTGCTCATAGGCGGCTTGCAGGCGATCGCGGCTATCTAAAATCGCAATTACCTGACCGACGTTGACGCGATCGCCCTCCTGCACCAGCAATTGCTCCACCCGATTGCCATTGCTAGAGGTTGGAGCCGATAGCTGAATCACCTCCCCCTGTGGCTCTAGCCGTCCCAATGCGGTCACAGTCGTGATTTCAGTAGAACGGATGACAGCAGCTTGGCTCATCCCCTTTTGAGCTAATTGCCATCGCCAAACTCCGTACCCTGCTCCTACTCCCAAGAGCACCAAGGCAGTGGCTGCGCCTCCTACCCAACGTCGGAATTTGCCATCAGAACTGCTGACAAACGGACTTTGTAGCATCCTTAACTCCTAGGCACCCTAGCAATACTAAACTGTTTCGTTTAGCCTCTTTTTAGACTAAACTGTTTCGTTTCGCTTCGTCAAGGATAGGATCGGAAGAGGCTGGGAAGTCCAGGGTGGAGCACCCCTGAGGGGGAATCCCTCCCCGAGACCTATCACAGCCTCAACCCTGATAAACCCTGATGACAGTAATGACCAAAGCCAAAAATATAGAGCGAGAGCTATCTGCTCAGAAAACTGATTTGATCTTAGCCGGAGCCATGCAGGAGTTCCTGGAGCACGGGTATGCAGGTGCCCGGATCGATAAGATTGTCGAGGCAGCTGGGGTCTCAAAAGCAACGGTTTATCGATACTTTCCGGATAAGGAAGCTTTGTTTACAGCGTTGATCCAGCAGATGGCCTCCCGAAAAGAACTGTTTCGGCTGCAAAATCTCCGATCCTACGAAGAGGAACCTATCTTATTTTTGAGACGCTATGCCACTGAAATGCTGGAGAATGTTGCCGAAGATCCCCAAATTCTGACCTTCTTAAGAATCATCCTCGGTGAATCAGGCCGCTTTCCAGAGCTGGCACGGGCATTTGTCAGAAATATTGAAAAATCTAGTCTTGACTTTCTCAGTCAATATTTTTCGACCCATCCAAAACTTCAGATTGCCGATCCGGAAGTCACTGCCCGAGCCTTTATTGGTACCTTGATTCATTTTGTGTTGTTAAAGCATGTGCTCCACAGTGGTGATATCGTCCCCATGGATCGCGATCGCCTTTTGGAAAGTCTGTTGGCACTGATTATTCCCCCGCCCATCGGTAACAGCTAAAAGGTTAGGCAACCTGTACCCTAAGAATTCCTAAGCGGCCCCACCAAGCGCCAACATTGCAGATGAGGGGGGGATAGGCTTTGTACCACCAGCGCCCCCAGGTAACTCGGTTGAGGCTGGAACTGATGCATCCACCATTGCAAACCAGATTCAGCTAGCACTAATCCGGTCACCGCCTCCCCTGCCCAGGCCACCTGAACCTCCGGCAGTCCTGCCAGTCCCCAACCCGTCCCTTTCAGATAAGCTTCCTTGAGCGTCCAGATCTGTAAAAAGCAATCAAGTCGCTGTTCAGGGGTGCGGCTTTGGAGTTGTTCATATTCCGAGGGACTAAAAAACCGCTGGGCTAATTGCTCCACGTTGTTGATCGGTCGTCTGTACTCTAGATCAATCCCTACCTGCATATCCAGGGCGATCGCGTAGGTACACAGGTCATGGGAGTGAGACAGGTTAAATTCCAGTCTCCCAGCGCTAAAAGTTGTCTCTAGAATGGGTTTTCCATGGGCACCATAGGTAAATATTAGTTGTCCGGGAAGCAGATCAAGATAACGGCTGAGGATGACACGCAGGTATCCCCGCGCTGCAATAAATCGCTGTCGATGCAGTTCTAATCTCAACCGATCAGCCCGACGATTTTCCTCCATTGACAAAAGGGATGAGAGCACTTGGAGTTCTGCCATGGGCACCACTAAGTCCGCCTGCCAGAGATGCACCTGCTGGCGAGGGAGTTCCGGTGTAACCGGAGCTAATAACCATTGCTCCGTCTTGCTGGGGGCTGAGGCAGAATACCCATCAATGGGAAAGATGAATTTCGTCAACAATCAGGACTTCCCAGCGTCATCAACAAACCCTTCAATAGCTAGAGACACCAAATTTTTCAACAGCATCAACGGTGGGGATACCCAAGCTGACTAAGAACCCTGTACTCATGGCGGCGAGATAAAAGCTGTAGCATGGGTATCAGATTCATGGTGCAAGTTGACGGGCGTATCTCCCTAAAATTGGCAGTAAAGGAACCTAGTATTGAGATGAAACCTTGGCATCAACGGGTTAACCCGACAACTTGGCCAATCACGGTCAAAATTTCAGTCGCCCTTTGCCTTGCTGCCTTAGTGCCGATGGGGGGAATTGCCTATTACAATCTTAACCAGAGTCTAGCGGCAATGGAAGCGTTAGAATACCGCAACTTAGAGCTATTAGCGCTGAGTACTGCCAATCGTCTGGATCAACTGATAACAGATGCCAGTCGCATAGCAATTCAGATCAGTGAGGATTATGAGGTCGGTCAATTTCTAGCGGGCACCACTGCCCCAGAGCGAGACGTTTTCGAAAAATCCGTGCAACAACTGCTGAATAGCGCTCTGTTAGATAACTCCAGTTACTCTCTCGCTGCACTTCTGAATCAACAGGGAACCTGTTTAGCCGCTACCAGCCCCGATCTCATTGGACAGAATTACAGTTATGTCAAGGGATTCAAAAGAGCAATTCGGGGTCAGACAGATATTTCTAGCATTTCTATTATTGATACTAAGTTTCCCAACAAACCTGGGATCTACTTTGCAGTTCCTGTTCGGCTTCAGAATCAAGAAATTGTCGGTGTCACTGTATTAAAAATGAAGGCGACAGCGGTGTGGAACATTGTCAACAATGTCAAAGTTGGCGACCAAGGATATGCGTTTTTATTGGATGAAAGAGGCATGGTTATTAGCCATCCCAAAGACGAATTAATGTACCATAGCCTATCTGAACTACCTGCCGACGTCAAGAAACAATTATTGCAAGAATATCAAGTGGGGATGGCAAAAGTTGGGGTTGCCAGGATTCGTAGTCTCAATGAGCCAGCACTGGCTAGAATCATGGAAAAAAGTAAGATGTTGGGCCATGCGAGTTATTACTTGTATCGTAAAAAACTACAAACAATTATTGGGTTTGCACCCTTGCAAGTGAAGCCATGGGTAGTTGGCATCAATGAATCTAAGGAGGCTTTCCTGGCACCCTTAAAAAAGCTAGCTCAAGAAAATAATCTCAGTGTGGTTGTCATTGGTGGACTAACTGGAATTTCAGCTCTATTTTTAGGTCGAAGTATTGCGAAACCAATTCGATGCTTAACGAAAGCAGCTCAAGACTTGGAGCAAAACACCTATAACGCAGAAATCTTACTCCCCAGTGCAAAAAGTCAAGATGACATAGGCAAATTTGTACGTACATTCATAAGAATGGCCGAGCAAGTGAAGGCACGGGAAGAGCGTTTAGAAGCACAGGTTAGAGAACTATATATTGAGATTGATCAGGGCAAAAAGGAGCGTCAAGTTGCTGAAATTACTGAAACCGAATATTTTCAACAGCTCTTGCAAAAAGCGAAAGTATTGCGTGAGCGTTCAATTCCTAATAATGAATAGCTGTAGATAGGAATGCCGACTATTAAATCGAAAACCTAATGTTCTCTATATCTAGATAAATTTAATTCCGAAGCAATATGAAAATTTTTGGCAAGCGTTATCTCTTCATGATGGGAATAACAACTTCGGCTGTTATCGCTGTTTCTAGCATCGTTTTCCTTTTACAATTACGCAAGCAATACCAGCATGAATTAAGTTTGATTGAAACTAGATTATATGATCGTACCCTAGAGATTGAGCAACTGACAGACAATCTGTTACAGCGGCTTCAGAGTTATCAGATTCATGCCGAGTCCGTGGTGAAAGCCAGGGGGGTTCGGATAAATCTTGCGTCTAACTATAACCAGTTACAGCCGTTACCAGGGATGAATCAGTTTGCCATGGATCATGTTCATCCTCCTCTAACCAAGGAAATGGTCGGCAATCTCACAGGGAGGGGATCTCTGGAAAAGCGCTCCCCAGATTTTTACCATGAACTGGATATGGCGCTGCTTTTAAACCCAGCTTTTCAGATCACAAAAGAAACGATGCCCCATGTCAGTTCTACCTACTATATTTCTGAACAGGAATTTATCAACGCTTATCCTTGGAAGCCCTCGAAGGTATTTAAATTTTTTGAGGGTCTTTATCAGGTAGATTCCTATCGTTTAGTGCGCCCCGAAAATAACCCCGATCGCAAAATTGTGTGGACGGTCGCTCAACAAAGAGATAAGAACCAAGACTTAGCGTCTGTGCCGGTGGTAACGGTGAGTGCTCCGATTTATTATGGGGATACCTTCTGGGGGGTAATATCTCTAGATGTTAAGCTCCAATTTTTGGATCAATTCGCCCGAGATATTGCCAGAACTGATCGTCTAGTCATGCTTCTAGAGCAACAAGGACAGCTCCTAGCCACACCCATTGACGCGGGGTCAAAAAACGTCCGATTCAGTTCAGTCCAAAAAGTTCTACCCCCGGAAGCTAGTCAGAGGATCAAAGAAATTTTAGCTGATGAACCTGGAAAGTTTCATCAGGTGGGAAACCAACTATTTGTTTATGAAAACATCAAGAATACACCTTGGAAGATCCTCCTTTGGATTCACCAACAGGAAGTTTTAGTGGCGATCTTGGGTCACACCATTTGGGGTTCGGTGATTCCGCTCTTAGGAGTTATCTTGATGGTCGTAATCGCCAATAGCGTCACCCGCCGCGAATTCATCGATCCCGCTAGCCATCTCGTCAGCCATATTGAAACTGAACGCCAGAAACTGGAACACTATCTGGCATTTGGTACCACCATTAGAGATCAAGCACTGGAACCTCCCATTCCCCCTGTACCCCAGCTTTGGAAGCATTGGTTTGATGTTATTTCTAATATCTTTGAAGAGAATCGCAACTTGCTAAGCCGCTTAAAAATTGAGGCTAAGTCGCTGGCTACAGCTTCTACAGCACTACAGCTTGTGAATGAAAAACTTGAGGAGGCCAACCGGACTCTGGAGCAAAAAGTAGAAGATCGCACCGCAGCCATGCGAGAGGCCATGCAGGAAGCTGAACAGGCTCGCGTGGCTGCGGAAGCTGCTAATCGGGCAAAAAGCACTTTTCTCGCGAATATGAGCCATGAGTTACGGACTCCGATGAACGCCATTATTGGCTACAGCGAGATGTTGATTGAGGAAGCTGAAGATCTTGAGCCAGAAGAATTTGTCCCAGATCTACGAAAAATTCAAGGCTCGGGAAAACATCTACTGGCATTGATCAATGACCTGCTGGATCTGTCCAAAATTGAGGCAGGGAAAATGGAACTCTACATAGAGTCCTTTGAGATCCAGGAATTAGTGGCGGAGGTGGTTGCAACCATCCAACCGTTGCTACGACAAAACGGTAACACGCTTGAGGTGAACTTGGATCCAGCCATTGGAACGATGGCGGCGGATCTGACAAAGGTACGTCAGAGCTTATTTAATCTTCTCAGTAATGCCTGTAAGTTTACAGAGAAGGGCATTGTTGCCCTCGCGGTCAGCCGCATTCACCCCATGGATCGGGACTGGGTGGTGCTGCAAGTGAAGGACACTGGAATTGGCATGACCCCGGAGCAGATGGGGAAATTGTTCCAGTCTTTCACCCAGGCCGATACATCTACCACCCGCAAGTATGGGGGCACTGGATTGGGGTTGGCGATTACGAAGCGGTTTTGTCAAATGATGGGGGGAGATATCAGCGTTGAGAGTCAGGTGGGTCAGGGCAGTACCTTTACAATTCAGTTGCCAACGGAGGTGGGGTGTCATCACGAAATCTCTCCGATGACCTCATCAGCCCCCAGTATTGAGACTTTATCACTCCCGGATCAGCGAATGTTGGTACTGGTGATTGACGATGATCCGACGGTGGGAGACTTGGCACAGCGGTTTCTCACCCGTGAAGGGTTTCGGGTTGTGAGTGTCCGGGGGGGGTAAGAAGGACTGCGAATGGCCCGACAATTGCACCCGGATGCCATCACTCTGGATGTAATGATGCCCCATATGGATGGATGGACGGTATTAACAGCCCTGAAAGCCGACCCAGAACTCGCGGCAATTCCAGTGGTGATGTTGACCATGGTGGATGAGCGCAACTTGGGTTACGCCTTGGGAACCAGTGACTACCTCACAAAGCCGATTGAGCGCGATCTCCTCGTGCGGGTGTTGACCAAATATCAACCCCACTTGGTCAGCAATCGGGTGTTGGTGATCACTGCCGATTCCAGCGATCGCATCGAATTACGACAGCTTTTGGAACGGGAAGGCTGGACGGTGGTGGAAACTGAGCAGGGAGCAGGGGCGCTGGAGCAAATTGCGATCGCGCAACCAGACGTGTTGCTCTTAGATCTAATGCTGCCCGATCTGGATGGATTTGAGGTAATTGCCCAGATACGAAGCCACCCTACCTGGAAGTCGCTACCCATTGTTGTCCTCACAGCCCAGGAACTTACTGCCACTGAGCGGCTGAAGCTGAGTGGCTCCGTCGAACAAATTATTCAAAAGCATTCACAAAATTTGGAGCAAACCTTGAAAGAACTCCAACAGCTTGTAGCGACAGCCGTTGATTTCAACGTTGATATCCCAGTAGATCTTACGCCTGAGAATAAGCCCTGACGGTATCATAAAATGATGAGCTTTACGTTGCTTCAGGGGTTAAAATGCCCAAGATCCTGCTAGTCGAGGATAACGAGATGAACCGGGACATGCTCTCGCGCCGTTTGATGCGCAAGGGCTTTGAGGTGATCATGGCCGTGGATGGGGATGAGGGCGTGAGAATGGCTCAATCACAGACACCGGATTTGATCCTGATGGATATGAGCTTACCGATTCTGGATGGCTGGGAAGCAACGCGACAAATCAAGGCCAATTGCCAAACCCAGAACATTCCTGTGATTGCCCTCACGGCCCACGCTATGTCGGGTGATCGTGAGAAAGCGTTAGCAGTCGGTTGCGATGACTACGATACCAAGCCCATTGACCTTCCCCAACTCCTGGATAAAATTGCCAGTTTGCTGACCCAGGGGGCTCCGTCATGACTGCTGAGGTTACCAACTCTCAGCCTGCCCGTCCAGCGCCGGATGCATCCATCTACCTCAATCATCTGCGCCACGAGTTGCGCACCCCCCGTGAACGCCATCATCGGCTACAGTGAAATGCTGCTAGAAGATGGCATCGAAGTCCAGGAGTCGGTGATTTCCGATTTAGAAAGAATTTTGCGGGGTGGACGATCCTTACTGGCTGAAGTCAACCAGATTTTTACCTCTCCCCAAGCCAATGCCACCCTTGCAGATCTCCATTCTCCGGTGTTGGTGCACCAGATTCGCCATCAACTTCGTCACCCCCTGGCAGCGGTGATTGGGTATGCAAAGCTCTTGCTAGAAGAGGCAACGCTTGATCTGCATCCCGATCTGGAAAAAATTCTGGGGGCAGCTCAACACCTCCTAGCTCAAGTGGATCAGATCCTGGAAGTTGTCTGTGGCGATCGCCACCAGTACCTGCAATTATCTAGGGGTGCCCAGTCCACTGAGACCACCCTGATGCAGGCCGTGGTAGAGGCTCTGCCACGCCAACGACAGGACTGGCACCCCCCCTCAGATAGCGGACACTTCACCATTCTGGTGGTGGACGACAATCCAATTAATCGGGATTTAATCTGCCGCCAACTGGAGCGACAGAGCTATGGGGTAGCCATCGCTGAAAATGGCCTCCAAGCGTTGCAAATCTTGTTCACAGAACGAATCTCTCTGGTTTTGCTCGATGTGATCATGCCGGAGATGAATGGCTACCAAGTTCTGGAAGCGCTCAAAGCCGATCCCCAGCACCGAGATATTCCTGTGATTATGATTTCAGCCTTGGATGAAATGGATAGTGCGGTTCACTGTATTGAAATGGGAGCGGAAGAATATCTCTGTAAACCTTTTAACCCGATTTTGCTCACCGCTAGACTTCATGCCTGTCTGGAGAAAAAGCGCCTGCGAGATTTAGAAGTCGAATATCTGCAACAGGTTGCCAAGGTAACAGCGGCAGCAGTGGCGGTGGAGACGGAGACCTTTGATCCGGGCAGCCTCTCTGAGGTGGCTCGACGCTCCGATGCCCTCGGGCAGTTAGCGCGCGTGTTTGAGCGGATGGCGAAGGAGATTTACCTGCGGGAAAAGCGCCTCCAGCAACAAATCCAGCAGCTGCGGATAGAAATTGATCAAACAAAAAAGGCGCGTCAGGTTGCTGAAATTACTGAAAACGATTACTTTTATGAGTTGCAGCAACGAGCTAGGGATTTACGAAAACGGGCTACTGATGCCTAAAGGGAGCGATCGCTGGTTTTATTGTTTCTGAAAACAACCATCGGAATCAGAGCCGTACTTAACTGCAAGAGGAGTCCTTGATGTCCCAAATCATCTCAATCCACTCCTTCCGAGGAGGGACTGGCAAATCCAACATGACGGCAAATCTCGCGGTCACCATTGCCAGCCAAGGTCATCGGGTAGGAATTGTCGATACTGATATCCAATCTCCAGGAATCCACGTCATTTTTGGCTTCGAAGAAGACATGATGAAGCTGGCACTGAATGACTATCTATGGGGGCGCTGTGCGATTGAAGAAGCCGCCTACAATGTTAGCAACATCTTACCGGACGCTTCCCAGGGTCAAATCTATCTGATCCCTTCCAGCATCAAAGCTGGAGAGATTGCCAGAGTCCTCCGGGAAGGTCTGGATGTGGGCTTGCTCAATGATGGCTTTCGGGAACTCGTCCAACAACTGAATCTAGACTATCTCTTTATCGATACCCATCCGGGACTGAATGAGGAAACCCTGCTCTCCATTGCCATTTCCGATGCTCTGGTGATTATTCTGCGCCCAGACCGCCAAGATTTCCAGGGAACTGCTGTCACCGTTGATGTCGCTCGGAAATTGGATGTCCCTAAATTGCTGTTGATGATCAACAAAATGCCCAGTGCCTTTGATCCAGCAACGGTGCGGCAGCAAGTCGAACAGAGTTATGATGCCTCTGTTGCTGGGATTTTTCTTGAAAATGAAGAGATGCTCCAACTCGCGAGTAGTGGAGTCTTTTGCCTGCACTATCCTGACCATCCCTTTACCAAGGAAGTGCAAAATGTGGCCCAGCAGTTACTGGCTTAAGTAATTCCGATTGAGAAACATTATGACAAGTGTCCCTGACACCATCCAACCTGGCTCACACCTCTGGCAGTGGCAGGGATTTTCAATTCGTTATCAGAGTGCTGGGGATGCTGGGAAGGCCGCCAGCCCTGACCCGTTGTCTCGGGCAGCCCTGGTGCTGATTCATGGCTTTGGCGCTTCTAGCGATCACTGGCGTCACAACCTCCCCGTCTTAGGTCAGACCTATCGTGTCTATGCCCTGGATTTGATTGGCTTTGGCCTCTCCGCGAAACCCCAACCTGGATCACGGGGAATCACCGATCAAATGGAATACACCTTTGAAGCCTGGGGAGAGCAGGTAATTGACTTCCTGCGTGAAGTGGTCGGTACACCTGCCTTCTTGATTGGCAATTCCATTGGCTGTATCGTTGCCCTCCAAGCCACGGTGATCGCGCCCAGTTGGGTGTTGGGAGTTGCCATGCTCAACTGTTCGCTGCGCCTTCTCCATGAGCGCAAACGCAGCCGTCTTCCCTGGCATCGTCGCTTCTCAGCCCCTTTACTGCAAGCGGTTCTTGGCAACCGCCAGATCGGGCATTTCTTTTTCCAGAAATTGGCAACTCCCCCGAGTGATTCAGAAGATTTTGCGTCAGGCCTACGGTCACCCTGAAGCGGTCACCGATCAACTGGTGGCACTGTTGCTGCGACCCGCTCAAGAGCCGGGGGCCGCCGATGTGTTTTTGGCCTTCACCGCTTATTCCTCCGGCCCCCTAGCTGAGGAGTTGCTTCCCCAGATCACCTGCCCCGTGTTAATCCTCTGGGGGATGGCAGATCCCTGGGAACCCGTTGCCCTGGGTCGAGATTTGGCAAACTTTGCCGCCGTTGAAGCGTTTATTCCCCTAGAAGGGGTCGGTCACTGCCCTCAAGATGAGGCTCCCGAACAGGTGAATCCCCTTCTAGCTGCTTGGGTTGCGAAGCACTGGGTTGTGGAAACCCCCGATCTAGAACGTGCTGAGACTCAAGGCTAGATAGTTCCCATGCGCGATCGCTCTCCCCGCTTTTCTCCCTTGTTATTTATCTTTGCAACAATTCTGATTGACAAGCTAGGGGAAAGCCTGATTTTCCCCATCTTGCCCTTCCTGGTGGAGCCATTTCACTTCGATGCCCTCAGTTTAAGCTTGCTTTTTTCCTCATACTCTGCCGCCCAGTTTCTCGCTGCACCTGTCTTAGGAGCGTTATCCGACCGCTATGGTCGGCGACCGATTCTCCTGATCTGTGTCATGGGAACGGCGATTTCTTACTTTATGTTTGGTTTCGCAGGGCAAGCATGGCTGCTATTTGTCTCACGGGCGCTGGATGGGGCAACGGGAGCGGTGTCCTCTACTGCACAAACCTACATCATTGACACCTCTGCTCCCCAGGATCGAGCCAAAAATTTTGGGCTGACGGGAGCTGCCTTTGGCCTGGGATTTATTTTGGGGCCGGCGATCGGGGGCTCCCTGGCGACGATTTACTTAAAATTGCCCATCGTTTTTTGCGGGCACCATTGCGCTGCTGAATTTTGGTTTGGGCTACTTGACGTTGGCGGAATCTTTGCCACTAGAGCAGCGTCAGGGGTTCAAGTGGCGAGACTTGAATCCCTTTTTGCAACTGAGTGACCTCTTTGTCAGACCAAGTATCCGGGGATTACTCTTAGCTTTTTTGATTTTCAACTTTGCCTTTGCTGGGTTTACCAGTATATTTGTCTTATTTTTAGATCGGCGTTTTAACTGGGGCCCCTCCCAGGCAGCCCTAGTCTTTGTAGCAATTGGGGTTGTTTCTACCGTGGTTCAGGCCGGTCTAATTCGGAAACTGCTGCCCCTCTGGGGGGAGGTGAAGTTAGCCATTTACGGATTTATCCTCTTGGTTGTAGGCTTTGGTCTGATTGTGGTGATTCCCCGGCAAGCCTTACTCCTGAATCTGATTCTTTACACCAGCGTTACCCTGATCGCCATCGGGGTGGGTTTTGTGTTGCCCTCGATCCGGGGGTTAATTTCCAATCTGGTGTCCGATCAAGAACAGGGCAAAACCATTGGCAGTACCCAGGGACTTCAGAGCGTTGCCGCGATCCTAGGCCCAATTTGGGCAGGTTGGACCTTTGATCACCTGGGGATTTTTACCCCGTTTCTGGATGGCTGCGGTGCTAATGCTGCTAGCCCTGGGATTCACCCTTAGTAACCTGAATGCTAGGCCGCGATCGCACAAGTTCTAAGGTCAGGACTGACGCAGTTGGTGAAAGAGAGAACAAAGGAGCAGCTCAGCAGGAGCGCACAGCCTCCCGAACAATGCTGAGTTTAGACTCATACCAACTGATACCTGTGTTAAAAATCATGTCCATTCAGATCCATTTAAGTTTCCTGAAGTGGAAACGAGTAGACAGATCATTTGCTGAATTGGTTTCTGGAATAGAGGAAAGAATTGTAGCCCTGATATTGCAAGGGGTGCTATGGCAGAATCATACTCTGAGTACAGGAAGCTGCAATCAATACGAGCAGGCGAGACTTTCTACCAGAAGTGGTAGGTTGTGACCAATCTGGATCGGTGAGGCCAGCGTTGGAGTTGATGAGTCCCTCAGAATAATGCAAAAGGGGTTGCTATGAGTGAAGAGAAGCCAAGGGGTATCGTTCGCTACGAAGCCGTGGAAGATGACTATCTCCACAAACGACAGTTACAACGCAGTGCGGGTTGGATACTGCTGTGGGCGTTGGGTGTGGGAGCTGTGATTTCCGGTGACTTCTCGGGTTGGAATTTTGGTCTAGCGTCGGGGGGATTTGGCGGCTTGGCGATCGCCACCCTGCTGATGGCATTGATGTATGTCTGCATGGTCTTTAGTATTGCGGAACTGTCTGCGGCGCTGCCCCATGCGGGGGGCTTTTATTCCTTTACTCGCAACGCCTTTGGGCCTTTTGGGGGCTTTCTGTGTGGCGTTACCGACACCATTGAATATGTGATCACCCCAGCGGTGGTCGTTTTCTTCATTGGCAGCTATATGCAGACCCTACTCCCTACCGTCCCCCTAGTGATTTGGTGGGTGTTGTTTTATGCCGTGTTTGTGTTGATTAACATTCGCGGTGTGGAACTAACGTTGAAGGCGGGTTTAGTCGTAACGGCGATCGCGGCGGCGGTGCTGGTGATCTTCTTTGTCGCGGTGATCTTCTCCGGTAAGTTTGACCCGGCCTTACTGGTGAATATTCCCCCGGAGCCTGGCAATCCCAACTGGCTTCCCTTCGGTTGGGCGGGGGTATTTAAGGCTTTGCCCTATGCCATCTGGTTTTATCTCGCCATTGAACAGCTTCCCTTAGCCGCCGAAGAAGCCCACGATACGGTGCGCGATATTCCCAAAGCGTTGATCTGGGGCATTGTTACCCTGTTGTTGCTGTCGCTGTTTGTCCTGGTTCTGAATACGGGTATGCCCGCTACCTTCGACATCAAGGACGACACTGGCAAAGTGATCGAAACAGTCACCGGGGCCGCTGCCATTAGCAGAACCGGAGCCCCAGTTGCCGATGGCTTCAAGGCCATTTTTGGGGAGGGACTGATCTTTACCGTCTTAACCAGTCTGGCGGTTGCCGGTCTGATTGCCAGTTTTCACACCATCATCTACGCCTATGGACGAGTGCTATTTTCCCTGTCTCGGGCTGGGTACTATCCCCGTTGGATCTCGATTACGAGCAAATTTCATACTCCGGCGATCGCCCTGATTGTGGGAGCATTGATCGGACTGGCCTGTATTCTGATTCTCGATAGCAGCGGCCAGACGGTGCTAATCGGCAGTACGTTAATCAATATGGCGGTACTGGGGGCTGTGATTTCCTACGCGACGGTCATGGTCAGTTACATCAAACTCAAGATCAGTCGCCCCGACTTAGATCGCCCCTATCTCAGTCCCCTGGGAATTGGAGGAGCCGCCATTGGGGCGGTGCTGGCGATCGTGGCTTTGCTGGCCTGCTTTGCAGATCCGGCCTACCAGCCCGCCGTCGCTTGGGTGGTGAGTTTTTGTGGCGGTGATGGTTGCCTATTTCCTGCTCTATTCGCGCCATAAGCTGGTTGCCAAGGCTCCTGAAGAGGAAGAAGCACTCCTCGCCCGAGCCTTGAGCGAAATCGAACAGCCCGAAGTCTTGGGTAAATAGGAACACCCGTCGCCCCTCTGAATCCAGGGGTGGTGCATCAAGTGGGAGAATTTGGAAAGAATCTGGGGTTAGAATTCAGCGATGATCTGACTTCTAACTCCTAGGTTCCTCTGAGGCATTGCTCTGCCACCTTTAGACAGCTCCCTCGGTGAAGCCAGCGCGGAGAACAGATGAGCCACACACAACACGAACCGTTGCACGAGAACTTGTTAATCAATGGGGAATTTCAAGCTGCCACCACGGGGGAGCGCACCGAACTGATTGATCCCGTCACCGGACAACTCTGGACGACCGTGGCGGCGGCAGGGGTGGAGGATATTGATCGAGCGGTGCAGGCTGCCGATCAAGCACGGGCAACCTGGCGGCGGGTCAATAGTCGCGATCGCACCCGGCTGTTACTGAAGTTAGCCGATCTAGTTCGAGATCAAATCGATGTCTTGGCACAGCTAGAAAGCCGTAATGTCGGCAAACCCATCCGCGAGGCCCGAGAAGAGGTGGAACTCGCCGCCGATTGCTTTGAATATTATGCCGGAGCGATTAACAAAGTCGGGGGGCAAACCATTCCCGTCGCCGCCGCTGGCACCAGTCTCACCTGGCGAGAACCCATCGGCGTTTGTGGTCTGATTGCTCCCTGGAACTTCCCAATCGCGATCGCTGCCTGGAAAGTTGCCCCAGCCCTCGCCATGGGAAATACCGTGGTTCTTAAGCCTGCCTCGCAAACGCCCCTGACCGCCCTGCGTTTGGGTGAGTTAGCCTTAGTCGCAGGAATTCCACCGGGAGTGATGAATGTGGTGCCCGGTAAAGGGCAGGTAGCGGGGGAGGCACTGGTAAACCATCCCCTGGTGCGGAAAGTTTCCTTTACCGGATCAACCGCCGTGGGCAGTCAAGTCATGCGACTGGCCGCCGAGGATATCAAGCGGGTGAGTTTAGAGTTGGGGGGCAAATCTGCCAACTTGGTGTTTGCCGATGCGGACTTGGACAAAGCCGTACCCAAAGCCCTCTGGAGTGTGTTTAGCAATGCAGGGCAGGATTGTTGTGCGCGATCGCGACTGTTGATTGAACGTTCGATCTATCCAGACTTTCTCGGGCGGCTGACCGAACAGTGTCAAGCCTTGAAATTGGGACTTCCCTCAGATCCGCAGACGGAAATTGGCTCTCTGATCTCCCAGCATCATCGGGATCTGGTGCGCCAATACATTGAACTGGGTCAGCAGGAGGGAGCCACCCTAGTCTGTGGGGGTGAGATTCCAACCACCCCATCCTTGGCTCAGGGAGCCTATCTATATCCGGCGATTTTTGCGGATGTCCGCCCCCAAATGCGTATTGCCCAGGAAGAAATTTTTGGCCCTGTGATTTGTTTAATTCCCTTCGATACGGAAGCCGAAGCCATCCAGATTGCCAACCATAGCCTCTACGGACTCTCGGGTTCCATCTGGACTCAAGACATTAGTCGTGCTTTGCGAGTGGCACGGGCCATAGAGACTGGTGTCCTGTCCATCAATACGGGGCATAGCGTCCATCTAGAAGCCCCCTTTGGCGGGGTCAAACGCAGCGGTCTAGGCCGGGAGTTGGGGCTGGCGGTGCTGGATCAGTACACGGAAATCAAGAGTATTTTTATTGCCGAATAATCTGCTGATCACAACCCAGGGAGCAGAGGTGCCATCGCCCCGTTTTTTTATCCCCCAGAAGTCTCTACAGTAGAAACTGGAGATCTGAATCTAGGGAGACCTACCCCCATTGCCTTCCCTTGGTGTCAATATTGACCACATTGCAACCCTTCGACAGGCCCGGCGCACCGTAGAACCAGACCCCATCGCTGCCGCAGTTTTAGCAGAACTGGGGGGAGCAGATGGCATTACCGTGCATTTGCGAGAAGATCGGCGACACATTCAGGATCGGGATGTGCGACTCTTGCGCCAGACAGTGCGAACCCATCTGAACCTGGAAATGGCTGCCACAGAGGAAATGGTGGCGATCGCCTTAACCATTCAGCCTGACTACATTACCCTGGTTCCCGAACGCCGGGAAGAAGTCACCACCGAACGGGGGGTTGGATGTGGCTGGGAACGAACCCCGACTGGGTGAGATTGTGACGCAGCTTCAGGGGGCAACCATCCCCGTCAGCTTATTTATTGATGCTGACCCCGAACAGATTCGAGCAGCGGCTCGGATCGGAGCCAAATTCATTGAGCTGCACACCGGGTGCTATGCCGAGGCTGCCAGTGAGGCGGAACAGCAGCAAGAATTAACGGTGCTGGCTCAAGGCTGTGCCCAGGCGATCGCCGCTGGATTGCGGGTGAATGCGGGGCATGGACTCACCTACTGGAACGTTTATCCGGTTGCCTGTCTCCCTGGCATGGAAGAATTGAATATTGGGCATACCATTGTCAGCCGCGCTGCCCTTGTGGGGATGGAGCGAGCCGTCCGTGAGATGAAATCTGCAATTCAGGGAAGATAATCATGCAAACGTACTACTATGTCCTTGCCAGTCAACGCTTCTTACTGGAGGAAGAACCGCTGGCTGAAGTTCTCAAAGAACGCCGTCGCAACTATCAGGAGCGAGAAAAAGCACTGGATTTCTGGCTGGTAAAACAACCCGCCTTTTTAGCGGCTCCTGAAATGGCATCGGTGCAGGCTCAATGTCCCCAGCCCTGTGCCGCCGTGATTTCCACCGACCAACAATTCATCATCTGGTTAAAACTGCGACTTGAGTTTGTTCTCACCGGGGAATTTCCAGCTCCCTCCGCCACCATTGCCGATCCCTTGGCATCCTTAGAAGCCGTTGTCTGATCTGAGCCAGCGGCCATTTCTGAACCCAGGGAGGCCATTGGCCAGGAGGCAGCCCTCCAACCTTGATGCTTGTTGTTTCGGGAAGAAACGATCTATGTCACCGGAGCCATCTCAGCAGCCAGAGCCAGAACCAACACCCAGAGTATCTGTCCTGTCAAAGGTTCAGCAACTCTGGCATCAAGCTCAACCCCGATTGAGAACCAAAACCATACAGCTTTTACGCACCGCGATTCAAGCCCTAGAAGCAGTGGCCGAAAAGTTAGAAGTGGAACCAGCGCCACCGGTTCTGCCTCCTGCTGCCTCCAAAATGATGCCATCGGAAATTGCTTCCGAGGTGGCTTTAGACCACCCCCCTTAGAGGGGATCTCGGAGCCATCAACCATCCCCTCTACTGCCTCGGATCTCCCGATTCTAACGAGTCTGTTTTCGCAATTGACCCAGCTGCGATGGTCAAAGACCGCTCTCCGAGCATCGCAGCTGCCGCAAACTCTAACCCCGAAACTGGCGCAACTCTGGTCGAGGTGGAGCCCGATTTTGGCAACCCTTCGTACCCGCTTACCTGAGTCGGTGAACACGAGGGTTTCCGATGCTGGATTGACCGGGGCGATCGCAGGCGTGCTGGTACTCTTGCTGTGGACCGGGATATCTCTCCTACCGGGGAAATCCTCCGAGATTGCGGTTGCTCCCCCCACCCCTAGGGCTCCCGCTATTCGTGTTCCTAACCCCAAGGGTTCCCCCACCGCAGCAGCTCCGCCAACGGCCAGTCCCCCAGCGGCTCCGGTGTTAGAGCGGACACCGGAGCAACCGTTGATTGCTGCGATTCAAGACCAGGTAGCAGCAATTACCGAGCAATATGCGGACGGTCTGATTCAATCCACCCAGGCTAATTTTCAGAGTAGTCGGCTGATTGTAACAGTCAGCAACACTTGGTACACCCTGAACCCAGCTCAACAGGATCAAATGGCTAGGGAAGTCCTCCGTCGTGCCCGGTCACTGGACTTCCGCACCCTCCAGATCACCAATCCCCAGAACCAACTGCTGGCAAGAAGCCCCGTGGTGGGGACTGAAATGGTAATTATGCAACGGCAACCCCCTGATGTTCCTGCCAGTGGAGCCGCTGATAGCTAGGGATTCCTGACAATCCCCTTGAGAATTACCGAGGGCGAGGGACTGGACAATTCTGCTGTGGCCTGGTTAAATCCTGAGGATCTGACGGTCTCGATCAACGTCGAGGAACTAGCAGCGATCGCCGACAAATCTGAGCCAACAGGGTTCCTTACGAGGTATGGGATGGATAACGTCATGGCAAATGTTCGGGTTGTTACATCGGGGGCTGCCCATAACCGCGATCAAGACACGAAACCCCCACGCCTGACTTCTTTGCAACAACGGCGTTCTCCCTTAGCTGACCCCCGCCAACAAATCGCCACCCTAGCGGCGCTGAATCTCGGCACCACCGCCACTCAGGGTAAGTTCTCCCAAGCCCTGGCCAATCATGGTTGGGCCTCCCTGACCCCTGCCCCCCTGGAAATCTTTCAGATCAATGTTGGCAAGCTCTGCAACATGACCTGTCGCCACTGCCATGTGGATGCTGGCCCTGATCGCAAGGAGGTCATGAGTTGGGAAACCATTCAGGCCTGTTTACGAGCATTGGATCAAACCGCCGCCCACACCGTTGATATTACCGGGGGGGCTCCGGAACTCAATCCCCATTTTCGTTTCTTAGTAGACCAATGTGTCGATCGCGGCAAACAGGTGATCGATCGCTGCAATCTGACGGTGCTCTTGCTTCCGGGCCTGGAGGATTTACCGACGTGGTTGGCAGCCCGTGGAGTCGAGATTGTCTGTTCCCTGCCCCATCATCGCCCTCGCAGTACCGATGCCCAACGGGGGGATGGTACCTTTGCGAAATCCATCGAAGCCCTTCGTCGCCTCAACACCGTGGGCTATGGTCAGGGCAATTCCCGGCAGCGGCTGACCCTGGTGAGTAATCCGGTGGGGGCATTTTTGTCCGGGAATCAAGGAGCCATGGAACGGGAGTGGCAGGTGAGTTTGCAACAGCACCACGGGGTCAGCTTCGATCGCCTGATCACCCTCAACAATATGCCGATCTCCCGCTATTTAGAATGGCTGGAGCAATCTGGCAATCTTCAGGCTTACATGGAACGGTTGGTGAATGCCTTTAATCCCGGTACGGTGGCAGGACTGATGTGTCGCCATACCCTCTCTGTTTCCTGGGATGGCCGACTCTTTGATTGTGATTTCAACCAAATGCTCGATCTGGAGATGCAGTTACCCCAGGAACCCCGTCCCCACATCCAGGACTTTGACCCGTCACTGCTGATGCAACGGCAGATCGTGACCCAACGCCATTGTTTTGGGTGTACCGCTGGTTCTGGCAGTTCCTGTGGGGGGGCGATCGCCTCCTAGACGTGAACCAGGAGACGAGATGTTTTAAAATGGGGCAGTTGTATTGTGTAACGAACGTTGATTGAGCGTTATACGTTGCCCGAGATGGGCGACCTCTGGACTGATACTTACAAATTACAGACATGGCTGCAAGTCGAAATCGCAGTTTGTGAGGCTCAGGCAGAGCTAGGGACGATTCCGGCGGCAGCGGTTGCTGAGATCAAAGCCAAAGCAAAGTTTGATCCGCAGCGGATTCTGGAAATTGAAGCCGAGATTCACCATGATGTGATTGCCTTTCTCACCAACGTCAATGAGTACGTCGGGGATGCAGGCCGCTACATTCATTTGGGTCTAACCAGCTCCGATGTCTTGGATACAGGGCTGGCATTGCAATTGGTTGCCAGCGTCGATGTGTTGCTGTCCCAGATCGAGGCCTTGACCCAGGCGATTCGCTATCAAGCCCAACAGCACCGTCACACGATCATGATTGGGCGTTCCCACGGCATTCATGCCGAGCCCATCACCTTTGGATTTAAGCTCGCTGGGTGGTTAGCAGAAGTGTTGCGTCACCGCGATCGCCTGGTACACCTACGAACCCAAGTTGCGGTCGGCAAAATTTCCGGGGCGGTGGGCACCTATGCCAATATTGATCCCAAGGTAGAGGCAATGACCTGCCAGTTGTTAGGGTTACAACCCGATACAGCATCTACCCAGGTGATTTCCCGCGATCGCCACGCTGAGTACTTACAAGCACTGGCCTTGCTCGCAGCTTCCATTGAGCGCTTTGCCGTTGAAATTCGCAACCTCCAACGCACCGATGTCCTAGAGGTGGAGGAGTTCTTCGCTAAGGGGCAGAAAGGCTCCTCGGCCATGCCCCACAAACGCAATCCCATTCGTTCTGAGCGGCTCACAGGTCTTGCACGGGTGATTCGGGGTCATGCGATCGCGGCTCTGGAAAATGTTGCCCTCTGGCATGAACGGGACATTTCCCATAGCTCGGTGGAGCGGATGATTTTACCCGATAGTTCTGTGTTAACCCACTTTATGTTGGTGGAAATGACGGACTTGGTGAAGCATCTGCTGGTCTATCCGCAAAATATGGCACGAAACCTCAACGTTTATGGAGGAGTGGTGTTCAGCCAGCGGGTGATGTTGACCTTGGTGGAAAAGGGCATCCGTCGGGAAGAGGCCTATAGCATTGTCCAGTCCTGTGCTCACACGGCCTGGAATCAGCCCGACGGTAACTTCCGTGATCTGATTTCTAAAGATGCGCGAGTTGCTGAGAAACTCTCCCCCGCAGAGGTCGCCGACTGTTTCGACCCCCAGCATCACCTCCGACACTTAGATGAGATCTATCAGCGATTAAATATCTAACGTTGCAAGAGTCTCCTTCAGATAAGGTAATGATTGGAGATTCACGATAGGATCTGTTCTGGCTTGGGGGTCTGGCAACATCATCCCAGCGCAGTTGCACTGAGACAAATTGGGAGGCAAAATTCTGGCTACTCGTGTGATTTTGGTGCGTCATGGTGAGAGTACTTACAACATTGAGCAACGGGTGCAAGGACACTGCGATCAATCGTGTCTCACCGATCACGGTCGCAAAGGGGCTCAGCAGGTTGGCCAGGCTTTGCAGGGGTTGGCGTTGGAGGTCATCTACTCCAGCCCCCTCCAACGGGCTCAGGAAACGGCAGACATTATTCGCAGCCAAATCCAGTCCTTGCCCCACCCTCCCGATCTGCACCTCACCGATCAACTGAAAGAAATTCATCTCCCCCTTTGGGAAGGAATGCTGTTTGAGGAGGTCAAATCCCAGTATCCAGAGGAGTACCGTTGTTGGCAGCAGCAACCCCACAACCTCTGTATGCAGATTCCTTCAGTCACAGGGGTTACCGACTTCTATCCGGTGCCAGCGGTCTATGACCAGGCTCGAAAGTTCTGGCTAGACGTTTTACCCCGCCATCCGGGAGTCACCCTGCTGATCGTGGCTCACAGCGGCATTAATCGGGCATTGATCAATACGGCAATGGGCTTGCCCCCCGATCGCTACCAGCGGATGAATCAATCTAACTGTGGGATCAGTGTGCTCAACTTTGCTGGGGGGCTGGGCGATCCCGTCCAACTGGAATCACTCAACTTGACCGCTCACCTGGGTGATCCCCTCCCCAAGGCTCGTCCATGGCAGGGGAAATTTCCCCTACGGTTATTGTTGGTACGTCATGGTGAAACCGAGTGGAATCGACAAACCCGGTTTCAAGGGCAGATTGATGTGCCCCTCAACGATAACGGACGAGTTCAGGCGCAGCAGGCGGCTGAGTTCTTGAAAGTCATTCCCCTTGAAGCTGCTTTCAGTAGCCCGATGCTCCGCCCCAAAGAAACCGCTGAGATTATTCTCCAGCACCATCCGGCTCTGTCCTTACAACTCCGGGATGGGTTGCGGGAAATCAGTCATGGACTCTGGGAAGGCCAGTTAGAGTCTGAAATTGAACAATCCTTTCCAGGGCAACTCCAGCAATGGCGAGATGCCCCTGAAACCGTGCAAATGCCAGAGGGTGAAAATCTGCAAGATGTCTGGGATCGGGCGATCGCCGCTTGGCAGGTTATGGTCAACGAATTGGCTGCCGCTGCCCAGGATGGCAGCCGGACAGCGCTGGTCGTTGCCCACGATGCCACGAACAAGGTGATTCTCTGTCACATCTTGGGAGTAGGGCCGGAATCCTTCTGGTCGTTTCGTCAGGGCAATGGAGCGGTGTCCGTGGTTGATTATCCCCAGGGCCCGCAAGGGGTGCCAGTGCTGCAAGCGATGAACATTACCACCCATTTAGCCGGGGGCATTCTCGATCGCACCGCTGCGGGAGCATTATAAACAACGGTAAGATTGCCAGGGTGTGAGGGATGGCTGCCTAAGGACTCACAATCACCGGAGTGCCCTCGGTGACTAGTTCAAATAACACTTTGACATCTTGGTTGCGCATGCGAATACAGCCGTGGGAGACCGCCTGACCAATCAGGTGTTCATTGTATTTGGGGGTGCCGTGAAAACCAATTTGGTTGCGACCATTAGTCCAGAATCCGATCCAGCGCTCCCCCAAGGGATTCTCAGAACCCGGAGGCATCACTTCTCCTGTAAGAGGATTCTTCCAAGCCGGGTTGGTGTATTTATTGAACACTTTATAGGTACCCAGGGGTGTCTTCCAACCTGCCCGCCCTACGGCGATCGCAAAACTGGTTTTGACGAGATCGCCCTGATAAACATAGACCCGACGCTGGCTCAACTTCACCTCTAGGTGGGTGACATTGACTGGTTTCGGGTTGGTGTTGAAGTCGGCAGGTTCTGGAGTTGGGGGCAGAACTGAGGTTACAGGAATGGGGGGAACGGCGACTGGGTTGACCCCATTGGGCGTGGCTGCTTCCAGGGAAGTTGGAACTCCAGCCAGGGCAACACTCACAGCGGCTATAATTCCAGATTTCCAGTGCAATTGTTTTTTCCCCATTCAGTAACCAGATATCATCAAATCTAAGATAGAAGAGATTCATCCCCATGCCAATCTCGCCAATAACCCCCTGAATGGGCCTTCGGGTAACCATAGCCTAACGAATCTGCAAAATTATCGCTGCAACATCGCTGGCGACTACACCTGTCCTTGCCTAAATCTATTTGGATGAGGTTGGCCATTAGCAACCAGTTAAGACGGGTAATCGGTTCAGTTTTATCCGCTGGTCTGCCAAGAATTGCCACTAACATTTTGGGGGTCACAGGGGATGAAAGGCCCTGTAGTTGTTTGTATTTGGCATTGACGGTAGCTACATCGGCTAAAACCCATCTTCTTCACAACTCCGGAGTCAGCTGGGTAGTCTCAGTTACGTAGTCCCATTCTTGGTCTCTAATTTTACACTGCTGTTCAAGACACTGATCAACCTAACCCCTGAGATTACAGGGACTGGAGAGAGAATGGCGATCGCCCTGGCTCTATGACTGCTCGTAATCTGGTTGAAATCCGTCAATCATAGAATTGTTCGGTCAAGATGAAGATGAACCCCCTTGGAGATTCATGATGTCAAAAGAGAAAAAAGGCAACAGAGAAACCAAAAAGCCCAAAGCCCCCTCTGATGGAACTAAAAAGCCAAAGAAAGACCCTAAGAGACATGATAGTTCCAGCGGTGGCTAGGGTACGGACTTGTTGGGTGCGACTCAGCGCCCAACAAATCAACCTGGTAACTACTCAGGAATAATATGGGTGACCACGTTACTAGTACCACCACTGAGCATCACACGTTGATCCTGGAATTTTCCCCGTGCGGTTGGCCCAGTAGAGGTAAAGCTGGGATTCTGCTGTTGATAGAAAACATCACCCTCTGCGATGAAGTCGCGGGTGGGAATAAACCAGGTGAGTTGATTACTGGTAAGTAGCGCCTGATTGCGTTGACCAATGCCCTGCACCGCCCCGGTCAAATAGAAAATTTGTTTGGGGATATCCATCCACCCTTGGTTGGCATTGACGGTGACTCGATCCACTCGATGCAACAGTTGAATCGGCACTTCCGAGGTCAGGGGTTTTTTGTTTAAGTCCCATAGGAGCGCCTGACTGGCAATATCAAGCGGTGGGTCTTTGAGGATTAATTTGGCAGTTTTTTTGTAGTAACACGGTTTTAGTTTTCTGATTCACCAGGGACTGGTAGCCCGTTGCTCGGTCAGTTAAGGTGGTGCCTTTATATTGGTCAACTTGAATGAAGCGATCGCCTACAACCTTTTGCTCCGCCATCAACCAAATCAAATGTTCAGTTTTGAGCTTCAAATTTGGGTCCTTCGAGGTAGCTGCCACCTCCCCGGTCATTTCCATGCGGCGGGCACGGCTAAACATCCGCCCCTCCCGTGCCGACCCCTGCATCTTTGGATGGGTCACGGTAAAGTGATTGCGCACCATTAACAAATCCTTTTTGGGGTGCCACTCAGCCTCATTGCCCCTGAGAACGGCCCCGTCTTTAATCGCTGTGGCAACAATCTCCCCCTTGAGAAAAATCTGCTGCCCATTCTGCTGCACCATTCCTTGGAGTGCTTTGAAGCGATAGACTATCTTCCCGTCCTGGAACAGCTCACCGTTAGGCTGTTCAATCCGGGCTACCTTCTGGTCTTGACTATAGACAGCCCGCTTACCCCTGACTAGCCAGAGGGGATGCCCCTGAGCATCAGCCTGCTCCAGCACCACCTCTTTAAACACCAGATTGCCACCGGGATTTTCTGGAATGTCCTGGGTCAGGGGTGAGTCATTAAAGTTGCGACTCCCACAGGCCGTTGATCCCAAAAGTAGTGCGATCAATAACAGACGCCTGAGAGTTAGTTGTAAGCACATACCCCCTAGACGCTGCTCACCCCTAAAGTTGTTCCGGCTCATCCACTAAACCAATGCCAGAGAGGGGTCGGTAGGTATAGCTGCGAGGGGTTTTTTTGAATATCTTCTTTGATATTGTCAAGATCCACGTAGCGATCAGCCACATTGATTAAGCTGTCACTGGTCATGGAACGGAGACTAACCACTTCAACCCGCACCCCTCGATAGCTAACGGCATCGACCGCATAGGCTAAATCACCGTCGCCACTGACTAAAACAGCAGTATCGTAGGAGCCTACCAATGCCATCATATCCACAGCAATCTCAACATCCAGATTGGCTTTCTTAGAGCCATCAGGCAATTGCACCAAATCTTTGGCAATCACCCGATACCCATTCCGCCGCATCCACAACAAAAACCCCTGTTGCTTTTCATTGGTCCGATCCACTCCTGTATAGAAAAAACGAGCGCAAAAGACGGGAACCTGCGGTTAGACGACAGAGCAGCTTGGTGTAATCAATCTCAATTCCAAGTTGAAGAGCTGCATAGAATAAGTTGGAGCCATCGATAAAGATAGCTACCCGACCCCGGTTTTCTAAAACCTGTTCTGGTGTAAAGACAGAGCCGCTATCTAAGTGATTCAACATGTTTTTTGGACCTCAATTTATTATGTGAAAGCTTAAGTGCTTTGAAATCATCTAAGCAGTATCTTTTGCAGTATCTTTTAGAGAACTCGTTAACTCTGGCAATTCCAACCGTTGAAATACGGGCTTTGGTTCCGCCAAAATCTGCCCGGGGGGGAAGAATTCCCCAGGTGGCGTGGTGGTGGAACGGAGCTATCCCTGGCAAACCGACAGAATCCTGAAAATTGACCGCAAATCCCAGCTGTTGATAAATGGTGGAGCTGGTACTGGGGATGATCGGAGACAAAAGATAGGCAGCTAGGCGTACAGATTCTAAAACCGTATACAGCACAATTTCTAGCGCCGATTGTTGCCCCTGTTTGTACAGGGTCCAGGGGGCTTGTTCGTCAATGAGTTTGTTGCCAGCGCGCACCAGTCCTAGAACCGCTTCACAAACCTGATGGAATGCCAGATCTTCGTAGGCTTGGGCGACCTGTCCTCCCAGGGGAAGTGCCAGTTGTTTGAGGGGATGAGTCGGATCAATCTCGGCACCACTCAACGCTGGAACGTAGCCCTGGCAATATTTATGGGTCATCCTCAGGGTGCGGTTCAAAAGATTACCCAAGTCGTTTGCTAAATCAGCATTCAGGATGTGGACAAATCGTGTCTCGCTAAAGTCACCATCCCGTCCAAATTCAATTTCCTTCAAGAAATAGTACCGAATGGCATCAGCTCCATAGCGCTTCACCAAGGAAATTGGATCAAGGGTATTCCCAAGACTTTTGCCCATTTTCTGACCATCTTTGGTCAGAAATCCGTGTCCAAATACCCGTTCCGGTAGGGATAAGCCAGCTGACATTAGCATTGCTGGCCAGTAAACAGCATGAAATCGCAGAATATCTTTACCAATTAAATGCAATTGAATCGGCCACCAGTGGCTGAGGGCATTCTCTAGAGTAGGTTCGGCATCAGGCTCAAGGAGAGCCGTAATATAGCCCAGTAGGGCATCAAACCAGACGTAAAGGGTATGACCGGGATCAACGGGAACGGGAAATCCCCAATCGAGGTTAACACGGGAAATCGAGAAATCCTGTAACCCTTGGCTGACAAAATTCAAAACTTCATTGCGACGGATTTGCGGCTGAATAAAGCCAGGTTGGGTATGATAGAGAGCCTCCAATTGGGTTTGATATTTAGAAAGACGGAAGAAGTAGTTGACCTCATCTCGCCACTCAGCTTGACGATTGGGATGAATGGCACAGTAATGATCCGTGAGCAGATCACGTTCTTCTTTGAATTCTTCACAGGCTACACAGTACCAGCCCTGCTGCTGACCCAAGTAGATATCGCCGCGATCCCAGACGCGCTGAAAAAACGCTTGTACAATGGCATGATGACGGGGATCAGTGGTGCGACTGAAGCGATCGTACTGAATGTTTAGGGTTTGCCAGAGGATATCAAAGCCCGCTGCGATTTCGTCGCAGTGATCCTGGGGAGATCGCCCTCGACTTTCAGCGGTGCGCTGAATTTTTTGCCCATGTTCGTCGGTGCCCGTAATCAGCAGCACTGATTTTCCCTGTAAGCGCTGATACCGTGCTACAACGTCCGCTGCAATCGTTGTATAGGCACTACCGATATGGGGAAGGTCGTTGACGTAGTAAAGCGGTGTTGTTAAAGCAAACCTAGAATTCTTTTTATCAGTAGAATTCATAAAAACAATTTAAGACCCCCCTGAGCACTCGTTGTAATGATTACCAATTAGGGGCTTGAGGAATGCGCCAAATTGCAATTTTTCTGGATTAAAAGGCTTCAATCTGAAACTGTGACGGGATCAGCTCCTGAGAATAAAAGGGAAGCATAGGGCTAATCCTAACGGTGATCTCAGTGAAAAAAAACTTAAAGAAAGCTTAAATCACCCAGAAGTTGGCACGGTCATTGCCGATCAAACTCAAACAGCTAATGCTGGTAAGTACTAACCAAGCCCTGATTAGCAATGATCTACATGCTCCAAGGGATAAGAACTGATTTTAAAATCAGCAACTTGCTTCGGCCTGGATTGAAACCTGGTTTTTTAACTATAGTCGAAAGTGGCTCCTGTGTGCTAGGGATTTGTCTCAGTGTCGGGTGTCAGGGGACACATGGCCACCGCCAAATGTCCCGGCATCACCAGTGAACTGGTTCAAGCGGGTTCGACGCGCACGCCTTTCCAGAAAGCAATATAACCCGTAATGTTTTTAGCTGCTTCCTTGGGGATGGGGTAGTACCAGGCTGCATCTGGGTTGACTTTGCCATCCACCTCCAGGGTGTAATAACTGGCAACGCCCTTCCATCCGCAGGTGGTGTGGGTCTGACTCTCTTTGAAATAGGTGCGGTTGAGGGATTCAGGGGGAAAGTAGTAGTTCCCTTCCACCAGTTCGCAGCGATCGCTCTGGGCGAGAACTGCGCCATTCCAGATTGCTTTGGGCATAAGTTTTAAAATGCAATGGGGTTTCTGCTTCAATTGTGTACGAAGATCTACCCAGACGACATCCTGTCTCTAGTCGGTGAACTGGATACCCCCATCGTCGCAGAATAGAATCCGTTGGCAAATTCAGCCACTGCTGTCACTCCCCATTCCCGTGCAACCTTGACTATGAATGCCACTGTCTCCCCTCCGTCTGTGCAATTTACCGCAGCGGAACGCAAACGGCTACAAAAACTGGTGGACTATAACCAGATTCAGTCGATTCCAGATATCTGGGCGATCGCAGCTCAACAATTTGCTGATTTGACCGCGCTCCATGATCCCCATGCCAAGCCTGCGGTGCAAATCAGTTACACCCAGTTGCATCAACAAATTCAGCAGTTTGCTGGGGGTTTGCAACAGTTGGGAATTCAGGTGGGCGATCGCGTCTGTCTGTTCGCAGACAATAGCCCCCGCTGGTTCATCGCTGACCAAGGAATTATGACGGCGGGGGGGTGAACGCAGTTCGCAGCTCCCAAGCAGAGCGGGAAGAGCTGTTATTTATTTGCAGCGACAGCGGTAGCAACTTACTGGTGCTCGAAGACCTAGATACATTTAATAAGTTGAAACCCCGGTTGGGGGATCTGCCCATTCAAGCAGTCATCCTGCTCTCAGATCAGCCCATCGTCGGGGAGTCGAATTGGCAAGTGCTCAACTTTCAGCAGCTGATGGACTTGGGAGCCAGTCGCCCCTTCCAGCCTGTTACCCTCAGTTCTGAGCAGTTGGCAACCCTAATCTATACCTCCGGCACCACGGGCAAACCAAAGGGCGTGATGCTCAGTCATGGCAATCTGCTGCACCAAGTCACGACCCTAGGCGTCGTGGTGCAGCCCCAACCCGGCAATCGAGTCCTGAGTATTTTGCCCACCTGGCACTCCTTTGAGCGGAGTGTAGAATATTTTCTCCTGTCCCAGGGCTGTACCCAGGTCTATACCAATCTCCGCCAGGTCAAACGGGATCTGAAAACTTTCCAACCTTCTTACATGGTGGCGGTACCCCGTCTCTGGGAGTCGATCTATGAGGGAGTGCAAAAGCAACTGCGAGAACAATCTCCCCAGCAACAGTTGTTGGTGAAGACTTTAATCGGGATCAGTCAGCAGTATGTGGCTGCCCGCCGCATTGCCGAGGGCTTGGACATCAAGCACCTTCGTCCCTCCCTCGGCCAAGAATGGTGGGCGAGACTCACAGCCCTAGTGCTCTCGCCCCTCCACGCCCTCGCTGACCAGTTGATCTATCGCAAGATCCGGGAGGGAACGGGCGGTCAACTCAAACAGGTGATTAGCGGCGGCGGCTCCCTAGCCATGCACCTGGAAATGTTTTATGAAATTGTCGGCATCCAGATTCTCGTCGGTTACGGTCTCACCGAAACCTCCCCCGTGACCAATGCCCGCCGCCCTGAACGCAATCTGCGGGGTTCCTCCGGGCAACCCGTTCCTGGGACTGAAATTCGCATCATTGATCCAGAATCTCGCCAGCCCCTGCCCCAGGGACAGCGGGGACTGGTGCTGATTCGTGGCCCCCAAGTGATGCGGGGATACTATCAAAATCCCCAGGCCACGGCCAAGGCCATTGATGCCGAAGGCTGGTTTGATTCCGGTGACCTGGGATGGGTCACCGCTGAAAATCACCTGGTGTTAACCGGAAGAGCCAAGGATACGATTGTGCTCACCAATGGCGAAAACATTGAGCCTCAACCCATCGAGGATGCCTGTCTCCGCAGCCCTTACATTGCTCAGATTGTCTTGGTGGGTCAAGACCAGCGATCGCTAGGAGCCTTGATAGTCCCCAACCTTGAGGTTCTTCAGACCTGGGCGCATAGCCAACAACTGCATCTGCAACTCCCCCAAGCTCCTGACCAGCCGCCTTCACAAAAACGCTCTCTGACCCTGGAAAGTCCGGAGGTCATGGATCTGTTCCGTAAAGAACTCAACCGGGAAGTGCAAAATCGTCCCAGCTATCGTCCCGATGACCGCGTTGGGCCGTTCCGGCTCCTGAGCGAACCCTTCACGATGGAAAATGGCCTCATGACCCAAACCTTAAAAGTTCGGCGGTCTGTTGTCATGGAACGCTACCAGGGTATCATTAACGAGTTGTTCACCTAATGCAGGTGTGCCCAGTTCTCCCTGCCTGCGAGCTTGCCAATGCATCAGCGACTGGCCGTACTGAGTCACTGAATGTCCTAAATATTTTCCCTGTCCTACTGTCTTTCATGTGAACGTTTTATGGATATTCCCAATACCCAACTGCTGCTCAAACGCCCTGTCACCCTTAAGGCCATTGTGACGCCCCGCTGGAAAGAAGAAGTGCAGCAACAACTGCAAGCCCAGATCAACCAACTGGACGATCAATTTCAGCAGTTAGAAATGCAAGGGCAGCGCATGGTTGCCGAGGTACAGAAGCAAAACCTCCAAACCCCCTGGCCCTCAGGTGACGCAGCAGATCGAAAATATTCAAGCTCAGATCAACCAGAAGAAAAGCGAACTCCTCGATCAGAAAAACCAGATTTTGCAAAATCTGCAACAGATTCAACTCCTAGAAATGAATCAAGAGGTGTTTCAAGGCCAGATCGAGGGCTTTTTCCGCATTGAACTGGGGGACAATATGGTGCATAAAATGCAGGTAGAAGTTCTCCTGCGGGATGGGATTGTCGAAGAAATTCGCGGAGATGTGTAGCGGTCTATGATCTATGAAGTTTTCATGCCAGCCCTGAGTTCGACTATGACCGAGGGGAAAATTGTTTCCTGGACGAAGGCTCCCGGTGACAAGGTGGAGAAGGGCGAAACCGTGGTGATTGTCGAGTCTGATAAGGCTGACATGGATGTGGAGGCTTTCTATGAAGGCTATTTGGCATCCATTGTGGTTCCAGCTGGAGCGGTGGCTCCGGTGGGAATGACCATTGCCTATCTGGCAGAAACCATCGCCGAAATTGCCACCGCTCAGCAACAGGCTCAAGCCACAACCACCCCTATTGCACCGCCGCCGCCACCCCCCCCCGCCGCCGCTGTTGCCAGTGGCAATGGGACTCCCCAAGTCCCAGCCACACCACTCCGGAGTGGCCGCCCCATCATTTCCCCCCGCGCCCGCAAGTTGGCTAAGGAATTAGGCGTTGACCTCGGTACCCTGACTGGAAGCGGTCCCCATGGCAGAATTGTGGCGGCGGATGTAGAAGCTGTTTCCGGTGAAAAAACAGCGATGGCGATCGCTCCTTCTGTGGCAGCTGTGGCTAAAGCCCCAACCCCGATCGTCGCCAAAACCACCCCAGGGATTCTCGTCCCCTTCACAACACTGCAAGCTGCGGTGGTACGCAATATGGTTGCCAGTTTGGAAGTTCCCACCTTCCATGTGGGATACACCATCACCACCGATCCCCTTGATCAGCTGTATAAACAAATCAAATCCAAGGGGGTGACGATGACGGTGCTGCTGGCAAAGGCTGTTGCCCTGACCTTGCAGAAGCATCCGTTACTGAGTGCCAGCTACACTCCCCAGGGAATTCAGCACAGTCGTGCGATTAACATTGCCGTAGCGGTGGCCATGGAAGATGGGGGATTGATTACCCCGGTGCTCCAGCAGGCCGATCAGGTGGATATCTATGCCCTCGCTCGGAACTGGAAAGATTTGGTGGCCCGCTCCCGTACCAAGCAGTTGCAGCCCGATGAGTATAACTCCGGCACCTTTACCCTCTCAAATTTGGGGATGTTTGGGGTGGATCGATTTGATGCCATTTTACCCCCCGGTCAAGGGGCGATCTTGGCTATTGGAGCCTCCCGGCCTCAGGTGGTTGCCACCAAGGATGGATTGATGGGGGTGCGGAGCCAGATGCAGGTCAACCTCACCTGTGATCATCGAGTGATCTATGGGGCGGATGCTGCTGCGTTTCTGCAAGATTTGGCTAAACTGATCGAAACCAATCCCCCATCGTTGACCCTCTAAGGAATTGAAACAGTTCTCGTCCTCTGGGTGAGCCAATCCCTGAGCAATAACCGACTGAATCATCTGTTTTAGAGGGAATTCCGTCGGTTGTTGGGTTTTTCAGGTGGTTCTACCTCTGGGGTTAAGGGTTTGACGACGCGGGCGATCGCCTGTTGAACGAATGTCTTGATAAACTCATCCCGGCGATTCAGTTGGAACTGCCGCTGTACCACTTCCGTGATCCCGCCATCCCCCCAATCTTGGTCGTGGCGAAAATATTCCACGAAGCTTTTCCCAGCAATGCGCGTGAGGTAGGCGGCACTGACCCCTTGAATCGCCCGACCCACCAAAAAGCCGCCCACGCTTAATTGCAACGCCGCCGTTAACAACTCCACAGCTCCTTTGACAATACCCAGGCTGGTGAGGGTTTTGGCGAGGGAAACCGCTAATTCCCGTCCCCGTTCTATATTTAGTTCACAGCCATAAATTTTGCCAATTTCCACCACCATTTGGGCATTGACAGCGGCGGCGGCCAACAGATCCACCACAGGTAAGGGGGTCATGGCTACTACCCCAGCACCAATCCACTGAAATCGTTCAATGGCTTTTTCGGCAAGACGGCGGCGCTGACCGTCGATCAGGCGGCGGGCTTCTTCACTGAGACGTTGGGACTGTAACAAAATATTGTCCGCAATCAGGTCTTCGCCTTCTGCCCTCAGAATTGCTGCCATGCGCCGAATTAACGGCATCACCTCTGAGTCGGGCTGAAAAACTTCCCCACTCTCTAAGACAACTGCTTGGGGCTTGGCGGTGACGGCAATCACGTCCATCGCCGGTACTGCCCCCCGAACCCGTTCTCGCAGGCGAGCCAGAATCACCTCCCGATCAATTTCAGGGTACAGATCGGCTTTGTTCAGCACCAGCAGCGATCGCTTGCCAATTTCAGCTAAAGCCCGGAGGGAGCCATATTCTGACTTTTGAAGATCATTATTCACTACAAAAATCAACAGATCCGCTTCCGTAGCCAGTTGCCGCGCCAGTTGCTCCCGCTCGGTACCTGCCGTTCCCGCTTCTAAAATTCCCGGCGTATCGGTGATCAGAATCTCCCGCGCCAAGCCTTTGAGTTTCAGGCAGTAGGTTTCCCCCACTGCTGTCGTGCCCATCGGTGCCCCCACCTCCCCCACCATCCGCCCCATCAGGGCATTGATCAGGGAGGTTTTACCCGCCGAACCCGTGCCAAATACCACCACTTGAATCTCCCCACGGGCAAAGCTGGCTGCAATTTCCTGCGATCGCTGGAGCAACACTTGCCGCGACACTTCATCCTGAATTTGATTTACCTGCTGACGCACCGCTTTCAAGGTTTCCTCTGCGGCTTCGGCTTTGGCGGCGGGAATCCGAGCAGCGGCAAGGCGACCTTTACTGCGAGTCGGTTGCTGAAACAGCAGGGCATAGTAGACAAAAGCAACAATCAACACCACCAGCAACACAATTAAGACAAACATCAACGTGTTTGCCAGAAAAGGGTTGGTGTAGTAGGAAATTTGCCAGTAAAACTGTTGTAACGCCCCCACCAACCAGATCATCAGCCCTAGAACAACGCAGAGGCCAACAATCAGTAGTAACAGGCGGGAAGGAGGCATGAATCCAGGACAACAGACCAACGCCTTAATACTATCTCTGATGCTAGAGGGAATTTCCAGCAATTTTATCGGCGACAAGCCAAGGCAGAACAGCCAGACCACAACGCAACTTTAATGTTTCAGCAACTATTCCCTTGCCCGTGCCATCAGTCGTCCTACCTGGGGTCAATTAGTCAGATAACTGCAACACTTTCTAAGTTTAAGATCTGAGTTAATAGTGGCTGCATATCCCTGTAAGTGTATAGCCGAGAACACTATCATACCAAATCCTGAAGATCCAGCAATTTGTTTGTCAAATTCGTAGGTGGCGGTTTAGGGAATTAGAAGTATTGAATGCGTTCAAGGCTGATGGAGATCGCCCCTCATCCCGAATCTGGCGGCTGAATGATTGGCTGGAATGGATATGAAAAAGTGGCATAGAATAATTAAATGTGGCACGTCCAGAAAAATGTGGCATTCAAGGGAAATATGAATAAACTATCCCCATCGGTAGACGTGAATCTGGGTCGCCAAGGTCGATTAGTGATTCCGGCAGCGTTGCGGCGATCGCTGGGGTTTGAGGAGGGCGATACGTTGGTGGCGCGGGAGGAGGCGGGGCGATTGGTGTTGGAAAAACCGGAAACAATTAAGCAACGGCTGAAGGCGCGATTTGCGCAGGTGCCGAACGATCGCAGCTTGGTGGATGAATTGATTGCAGAACGGCGGGAAGAGGCAAAGCAGGAAGCAGCGGAATGACGGTTGTTTTGGATGCTTCGGCCCTGCTGGCGTATTTGAAGGCTGAGCCGGGGGGCGATCTCGTGGATGGGGTGCTGGCGGAATCGGTGATATCGAGTGTGAATTGGGCGGAAGTGATCCAAAAGTCGATCGCCGCAAGTGTGAATGTGGATGGAATGCTGGATGACTTGGAGGCGCTGGGGTTGGTGGTAGAACCGTTTACGCCGGAAGATGGCGAAATGGCGGGACGACTCTGGGAACAGACGAGACAAGCAGGTTTGTCCCTGGGCGATCGCGCTTGTTTGAGTTTGGGACTGAGATTGGGAGTTAATGTTTTGACAGCCGATCACGCCTGGACAGCTCTCAATCTGTCTCTCGATATGCAGGTGATTAGAACTTGATACCTAAACGATACCCAAACTGCCATGAAATACCCCAATCTTAACCGCACAATCAAAACACCTGCACTATGGCGCATAGGTACCTTAAACGACAAAAAGCCATAGAACCGTTGAATTCTATGGCTTTTTAGAAATAAGCGGGCAGCGGGAATCGAACCCGCATGACTAGCTTGGAAGGCTAGAGTTTTACCACTAAACTATGCCCGCAATTATGAACCTTGTCTAGAATATCATATTTAAGCCTGCTGATCCTCTAAAACCCTCCTTGAGAACCGCTTCAAAGCATCAACAGGCTTGTGAGATCACTGCGTTTAGAACAAGCCCAGGGTCAGAGACTTGTCAATGGGGAAGGTCGCCCCCACACCCAGCCAGATGGTGACCAGGGTACCAAACAAGAAGATGGTGGTAGCAACCGGGCGGCGGAAGGGGTTTTGGAACTTGTTGACATTCTCAATGAAGGGAATCAGAATCAAGCCCAAGGGCACGGAGCCCATCAGTATCACCCCCAGTAATTTATTGGGAACGGTGCGGAGAATCTGGAACACCGGGTAGAGATACCACTCTGGCAAAATTTCCAAGGGGGTTGCAAAGGGGTTAGCAGCTTCACCCACCATGGCAGGATCAAGCACTGCTAAACCAATACACAGGGCAATTGTCCCCATAATCACCACGGGGAAGATATACAACAAGTCATTGGGCCAGGCAGGTTCACCATAGTAGTTGTGACCCATGCCTTTGGCTAGCTTGGCACGCAACTCCGGATCGCTGAGATCCGGCTTCTTTTCAGTTGCCATTCAGGATTCTCCTTATCAAAGTTGAAGTTGATTTCACAAGGGGCGGCGGGGGTAGGCAGCAACCATGTTGGCTGTAGAGGGGGGCTAACCCAACATGGCATTAGCCGCGATCGCTTACAAGGGGCCAGAGATGCCCTGCTTGCGGATCATCAGGAAGTGCAGCAGCATGAAGACGGCAATCAGCCAGGGCAGCACAAAGGTATGGGCGCTGTAGTAGCGGGTGAGGGTTGCCTGACCGACGCTGGAACCGCCCCGGAGCAGGTCGGCGATCAACGTGCCAACCACCGGAATTGCCTCAGGTACCCCTGAAACAATTTTCACCGCCCAATAGCCCATTTGATCCCAAGGCAGAGAGTAGCCAGTCACCCCAAAGGAAACCGTGATCACGGCCAGAATCACACCTGTCACCCAGGTCAGCTCACGGGGCTTCTTAAACCCACCAGTGAGATAAACCCGAAACACGTGGAGAATCATCATCAACACCATCATGCTGGCAGACCAGCGGTGGATGGAACGAATCAGCCAGCCAAAGTTAACTTCTGTCATCAGATACTGAACGGACGAGAACGCCTCCGTTACAGTGGGTCTGTAATAAAATGTCATGGCAAATCCAGTAGCAAACTGGATGACGAAACATACCAGCGTAATTCCACCCAAGCAATAAAAATATTGACATGGGGAGGAACGTACTTGCTGGAAATGTCATCTGCGATCGCCTGGATCTCCAAGCGTTCTTCAAACCATTGGAATGCCTTGGAGTCAGTTACCTGCTTAGTGAACATGAAGCAAGAGTTCCTAGATAAAAATGTATTCCAGTAGATGCGGACGTGATGGATAAAAGTAGTGACAAATCCAGACAGGTATTGGGGTATGACAACTCTCTCACGCTTGCTGAGGGACCGATCCCTAACCCCCGGATTGACAACTGCTCTCCCTAACTTTTGAATGACATCTTAACACACTGTAACTGCCTGTTTTTGAGTCTCCATAAGGGGATCAGCCCAGTCAAGATAGATGGGTAGCAGCTGCTCAGAGATGACGTTAAAATTCTTGACATGCATAAACGGTTTTTTTTCAATCGGGCTGTCATTTATTCTCGTCTTAGTTCTAGGACTTTGTGTCAGCATGCCTGCTGCCCATGCCCTGTCGGAGGGGCAGAGACTGTTAAATGAAGCCTGGCGGATTGTGGATCGTGCCTATGTGGATGACACGTTTAATCAACACAACTGGTGGCAGGTGCGTCAACAGGCCTTGAAGCAACCCTTGGGGGATCGGGAGGCAGCCTATGCTGCGATTCAGACCATGCTGGCGAGTCTGGACGATCCATTTACACGGTTGTTGCGCCCCGATCAGTACCGGAGTTTACAGACTAGTACCTCTGGGGAGCTAACAGGGGTGGGGCTCCAGATTGCCCTCGACGCTGCCACTGGGGAGCTAGAAGTGATTGCCCCCATTGAAGGTTCCCCTGCTGAACAGGCGGGTATTCAACCCCGCGATCGCATTCTGGAAATTGATGGCATCCCCACCACCCAGTTAACCCTGGATGAGGCGGCCCAGCGGATGCGCGGCATTGTCGGTAGCGCGGTGAAGCTGACCATCAAACATGTCGAGAACCCGCCGACGGAATTGTCCTTGGTGCGGGGACGAATTATCCTCAATCCGGTGGTAGCGGAGCTACGCTCGACGATGCAGGGTTCTCCCATTGGCTATATTCGGTTGAACCAATTCAATGCCAATGCCACCGCGGAGCTTGCCCATGCCCTGGCGCGTTTTGAAAAACAGGGCGCGGATGCCTACATTCTGGATTTACGGAATAATCCGGGGGGGCTCCTCCAGGCTGGGATTGAAGTTGCGCGGCTGTGGTTAGATACGGGAACCATTGTCTACACGGTGAATCGGCAAGGGATTGAGGGCAGTTTTGCCGCAATGGGATCGGCGCTGACCCATGATCCACTGGTGGTGTTGGTAAACCAAGGAACCGCCAGTGCCAGTGAAATTCTGGCGGGGGCGCTACAAGACAATGGTCGCGCCCAGTTGGTGGGGGAGACCACCTTTGGCAAGGGCTTAATTCAATCGTTGTTTGAACTCCCGGACGGGGCAGGATTAGCCGTTACCGTTGCTAAGTATGAAACCCCGCTGCACCACGATATTCATCGCCTGGGAATTCGCCCCGATCTGCGGGTGCCCTTGGAATCCCTGACTCGCGAACAGATTGGGACGGATGCCGATTCCCAATATCAAGCGGCGGTGGAGTTGTTAACGAACCCTGCGGTACTCGCCGGTGCAGCGTAGCTGGGGTCGAACTTACCACGATCCACTCCACGGGGCGATCGCCCTCGAACGCAGCGATCCCATCGAAGCGTTATTGATCCGACTGATTGATACCCCTGCCTTTCAGCGGTTGCGCCGTATCCGGCAATTGGGGCCTGCCAGCCTCACCTTTCACGGGGCGGAAGGGTCACGGTTTACCCATTCCCTGGGGGTGTTGGCGATCGCCCGTCGTGCCTTTGATCGTTTGGCCCATCACTATCCCCAACTGGGAGTGCATCGCGCTGTGGTGTTGTGCGCCGCCCTGTTACACGACATTGGTCATGGTCCCTTCAGCCATACCAGTGAGGAGATCTTTGACGGCCATCATGAAGCCTGGACGAGTCGGATTCTGCAAGAGTCAGAGCCGATTCGCACCCTGTTGACCGACTTTTCCCCGGAGTTAATTGACCAGATTCAGCAGGTTTACCGCAAACAGTACCCGATTCCCTTAGTTTGGCAGTTGGTTTCCAGTCAATTGGACTGCGATCGCCTGGACTATTTGCTGCGGGATAGTTATTTTACGGGAGCTTCCTATGGTCATCTGGATCTAGATCGGATTCTGATGGCGATGAACTATGACCCCGTGACCCAGCAATTGGTGGTGGCCCACAAAGGGATGGCTGCGATTGAACATTATTTAGTGGTGCGGTACTTCATGTATGCCCAAGTCTATAGTCACCCGAAAAACCTGGCTGCATCTTGGGGATTAGACCAGGCTTTTCAGCGGGCACGGGAATTACTCACCCGCCAACAATTGGCCGCCGATGAGACGGTGACGGCTTGGTTAAGTCTCCCCAGCGACCAGTTGACCTTGGCGCAGTATCTGGCGGCGGATGATGGTGTCCTCACCTACCACCTCCAGCGCTGGCAAAGCAGTTCAGACCGCGTGTTGGCCGATCTGTGTCGGCGGTTTTTGGATCGGGATCTACTCAAAGCCTTGGATGTCACCCTCCTAGCCCCAGCGGATCGGGACTGGTTGCTGAATCAAGCCTATATTTACCTCGGGCAGGCTGACTTGGTGCCCACCTCCTATGCAGGGCTCCGGGTGGCGAAGAGTCGAGGCTATACCCTCTATCAGCGGGGGATCAAACTCCAGACAGCCGAAGGTCTTCAGGAAATTAGTACCGTTTCCCCCTTGGTGCAAACCCTGATTCAGCCCTATGAGCGGGTGTGGCTGATCTACCCCCGAGAAATTGAAGTTCCCCTCCTGAGCGCCCAGCGTCAACTGCGTCTGTCCCCGCCACCTCCCCCCACTCCAGTGTGACACCGGGCATCGGTAACCTGCGATCGCACCTGGATGGAACGGCGGGTAAGGACTTTGCAGTTCCCCCTTGCAAACTGTTCCCCTCAGTCACACACTGGACTTGGAAGGGATAGATATCACATCTGTTCAGACTGGGAGTTGAGAGGTTTTTTTGTGAAAAGAGTATTAGCCATCATTCTCGGAGGTGGCGCAGGCACCCGCCTCTATCCACTAACCAAACTGAGAGCCAAGCCTGCGGTGCCCCTGGCAGGGAAGTATCGTCTGATCGATATTCCAGTGAGTAATTGCATTAACTCGGAAATTTTTAAGATTTATGTCTTAACTCAGTTCAACTCGGCCTCTCTCAATCGTCATATTGCCCGTACCTATAGTTTCCCTGGCTTTTCCGAAGGCTTTGTGGAAATCCTGGCTGCCCAACAAACGCCGGAAAACCCGAATTGGTTTCAAGGGACGGCGGATGCAGTACGTCAGTATCTCTGGATCCTAGAGGAATGGGATGTGGATGAATACCTGATACTCTCCGGTGACCACCTCTATCGCATGGATTACCGCCAGTTTGTCCAGCGTCACCGGGAAACCCAGGCTGATATTACCCTCTCCGTGGTGCCCATGGATGAGCGTCGGGCTTCTGAATTTGGGTTAATGCAGATTGACAGTGCCGGACGGGTGGTAAGCTTCAGCGAAAAGCCCAAAGGGGATGCCCTCAACCAGATGCGTGTTGATACTACCGTCTTGGGTCTGACGGCTGCAGAAGCCCAGGCAATGCCCTTTATTGCCTCTATGGGGATCTATGTGTTCCGCAAAGAGGTGTTAATCCGGTTGTTGAAGGAGGCGACGGATCGCACGGACTTTGGCAAGGAAATCATCCCGGCCTCGGCTCCTAACTTTAATGTCCAAGCCTACCTGTTCAATGATTATTGGGAGGATATTGGAACCATTGAAGCCTTTTATAAGGCCAACCTCGCCCTGACACGGCAGCCGCAGCCGCCGTTTAGTTTCTACGATGAGGAAGCTCCCATCTACACCCGCCAACGCTTTCTGCCCCCGAGCAAGCTGTTAGATTGTCGGGTCACTGAATCGATGATTGGGGAGGGCTGTATTCTCAAAGAATGTCGAATCGAGCACTCTGTCCTCGGGGTGCGATCGCGCATTGAATCAGGTTGTGTGATCGACAACTCCTTGATTATGGGGGCGGACTATTATCAACCCTTTGCCGAGCGACGCACGGGCATGGCCAATGGTACGGTTCCCCTTGGAATTGGCTCTGACACCGTCATTCGTCGTGCCATTGTTGACAAAAACGCTTGTATTGGACGCAATGTCCAGATCATCAATAAGGATCAGGTTGAGGAAGCAGAGCGGGAAAACCTGGGATTCTATATTCGGAGTGGCATTGTGGTGGTGCTGAAGAATGCCGTCATTCCCGATGGCTTTGTGATTTAGATAGGAGCAGCGTAAGGCAGGAAACTTGAGATCGGGCAGGAGGATAGGAAAAGGCATCCCGAAGACAACGATTTCCTGTCTGCTGGATGCCTTCTGAACCGTTCTCCCTGGAAAGTCCTTGCTAGCCTGAAAGACAACTAGCGAGTGAGTGCCGTGATTTGCTGAGGCTGAGACAACTGGTCAGGATCGAGCAAGAAAACAGGGGGTTGATTCGCTGCCTGAATCATCAAGGAACTGACACACTGGATATTGGCCTGGGAGAGGTAAGTGGTAGATAAGGGCATCACCGCCGCGATCGCCACCCGCCGTAACGTTGGTTGAGAATCAATGGGCAACCCAACCACTCCCCCCTGAGAGTTTTGCACAATTAACAGATAACGCTGGGGGGCAGCCGCTGCTCCCGCAGTGGTGGGTAAACTAGCAAGTCCCTGGTTGCTAAAGATGCGGTGTCCCACATCCACGACGACGAGTTCTTGGTCCTGGTAAATGGTGAGGCTGACCCCAGTCCCCTGAGGGTCACCGTAAACTTGACCGAGGGGGACTACTTTCTGAACCACCTGAATCGCGAGGGCAAACCATTCTTGTCCGAGACGAAAGACGACGAACTGCTCCGTCGCTTCCGCCCGATGTTTTTGCAGGCGTTGAAATCGCAGGGGAGAGAGGGCTGACATAGGAGAAGGGGCGCACTAAAGGGCATGGGACTGGGAAGCTGAGATCAGGTTTTGTAAACTTTGCAACAGTTCTGCTTCTTTGTATGGCTTGGTGAAGTAGGCAGCAGCCCCTAAACTCATTGCCAGTTGTCGATGTTTATCACCACTCCGGGAGGTGAGCATGGCGATCGGTAGCCATCGATGGGCAGGGTCTGCTTTAATCCGTGCCAAGAAACCATAGCCATCAAGGCGGGGCATTTCAATGTCACAGATCACAGCCTGCACTTGAAGGTCACCTCCGAGCAACTTTTCAACCGCATCTTGCCCATCCTTGGCCTGTTCTACCTGATAGCCAGCTTTTTCTAAGGTCAAGGCTAAAAAGCGGCGCACATTCACCGAGTCATCCACAATTAAAATACGGTTGGTGGCAATGGGACGCTGCTGGCCATCGGTGGCACTATTGTCGGCATTCAATTGGGGTATGCTCGACGGGGACAAGGTTCCCATTGGAGTGGCTCCTCCCTTGCTGGTACCATCGCCACCTTGATCATGAATCCAATCCAACAATTTACCAGCATCGACCAAGGGCACAATTTGACCGTCTCCTAAAATGGTGCAGCCAATAAAACCAGGAGACATGGGGATGGTTCCCTCCACTTGGCGGATGGCGACCTCCTGTTCTCCCCAACAGCGATCGACCTGAAACCCGACCAACTGATTCCCCTGGGCAATGGTTAATACCGTGGGTAGGTTGATCACAGGGGCTGATTCTGGATCCATGGACTGACGAGGGCAGTGGAACTTCAGCCACTGACCAAGATAGATCAGGGGGAGCAGATACCCATCCCGTTCCAGAATCGGTTGGCCCGTGGTGACAAGTACCTGATCAGCTTTCAGTAAGAACATTTCTTCAATGATGTCCGTGGGAAAGGCCAATCGCATCCCATTGCTTTCCACCAACAGCACCCGCAAAACGGATAGTGTGAAGGGAACACTGAGGATGAAGGTTGTTCCCACGCCGGGCTTGGTATTGACCTGAATTTCCCCCCGCACTTTTCTGAGATTGGTTCGCACCACATCTAAGCCGACCCCACGCCCTGAAACGGGGGGTGACCTGCTCGGCGGTGCTAAATCCGGGTTCAAAAATTAAGTCGAGGATGTCCTGATCACTAGCAGCTTCCAGGACATCCGGGGTATAGCCAAACTGTAATGCTCGGGCTCGCAGTTTCTCCAGGTTGATGCCCCCACCGTCATCGCTGAGGGTAATCAGGGTTTGGTTCCCCCGATAGGTGGCGCGAATTTCAATGAAGCCGACCTCTGATTTGCCCTGACTGCGACGGATGGCTGCATCTTCAATGCCGTGATCAAAGGCATTGCGCAGCAAGTGCATCAGCGGGTCACCCAGCGCTTCTAAGATGGTGCGATCAATTAGGGTGGCCGCCCCGTGGATTTTAAGTTCGACGGACTTACCGTACTGCAAACACAGATCTCTCAAGGCTCTGGGGAAACGCCCTACCAGGTCAGATAGGGGACGCATGCGGGCTTGGGTCAGGCTGGTTTGTAGTTGTTTGGCAGTGCGGTTGAGGTCACTGGCCGTTTGGTCAGTGTCTTTGAGGCTGATATCAATGTCGCTCGTGACCTCCTGTACCTGAACAATGGTTTCCATCACTTCCTGGGAGACTAGGTGCAGGTCACTGTAGCGATCCAGTTCCAACAGGTCGAAGTCAGCTGTATCACTGCTTGAGGTCGAAAACAGGGTACTGCCTCGGGCTGCGGTTACGGGTAGTCGGTGGGATGCTCTTTCCGTAACACTGCGAGTAGCGGGTCGGATGGACACTGCTTTCAGGTCATAGGCCGTTCTTAAGCGAATGTTCGACTGCTCAAGGGTACTGACTCGCTGACTCAGCATCCCAATTAAATTCCGCAGTCGCCCCAGATGTAAGTTCAGGGCATTGCGCTCGATGGTTAACTCTCCAAACAGATCATTGAGTTCATCCAGCCGCCGAACCGGGATGCGAACGGTGTTGTCTTCTGGCACCATGGCCGCCGCAGTTGCGTCTGCGGCAGGATGATTTCTAACGGAGGTCTGCACCTCGGAAGGTTGAAACAGGGAGGTGAGTGGCGGTGGGGGAATGGCCGGCGGCCGATCTTGCGCCGGAGGAACGCCTATGCCCATGAACATCTCGGCTTCAGGTTCGGCAATGTCGGAGATGGCAGCAATCGGTGCGGTTGAAAATTCCATGGGGTCAGCAGCAGCATTCCACTGGGATTCCATCTCTAAGGCAAAATCTGGCAGGTCTGCTGCTCCCAGGACATCCAACAACATCGATTCATCTAGGGACGGCTCTAACAGGCTATCCAGATTGAACAAATTCGTCGGGAAAGGGGTTAATTCTGCGGGAGTCTGGGGACTGTCCAGTTGAGTCGGCAGGACATCCCGTTGTCCCGCAATCACCAGTGCCTGAGCCCGCCGCCAGGTTTGCAAGGCCAGGGGAGCAATCTGACCCACTTGATCGGGGGGATGGGTGGTGAGTTCCTGGGCGATCGCCTGACATAGGTCTGTGAACGCATGCAGTTGCAGCATCTCTCCTAGGCCACTGAGCTCTTGGGCGATGATGGTCAATTCCTCATGCAAACAGGGCTGTTCGGGATGGTCAATTACCGATGCTAACCGTTGCAAACAACCCTCCACCTCTGATTCAAAGAGCAGGGCTACCATATCCTGACCGTCTTCCGAGGGCAGGAGGGTTTCCTCGGGGGGCACCTCCCCCAATTGTAGGTGCACTTGCTCAAACAGGGGATAGACGTAGGTTTCTAGCCACTCGGAGTCAACGTCCTGACCCTGGGCATTGCGGCTAATCACCTGTCCCAGGCAGTCCCCACCCCGCAACAGCAGGTGCTCTAAGGATTCGTCAACCTCTGGCCGCCGGATTTTCAGGATCTTGAAAAAGTCCTCTAAGCGATGGGCCAGGTCACTCAGGGTGAGAAACCCCATCATCGCTGCCCCGCCTTTGATCGAGTGGGATGCCCGTAGCATCCCATCCACTTTTTGCGGCACCACACCACTGGCTGCGAGACCCAACAGTGCCGTTTCAATGGTGTTCACGTATTCTTGCGCTTCTTCCAGAAACTGGAGCCGGATGATCAATTCCTTATCTTGGGACATACCGTTCTTTACCCCTGAGTATTAACCTTGAATGTACCCACCGACACTTGTAACTCCTGGGCGACTTTCACGGTCTGTTCCAGGGCTTGCGAGACTTGTCGTGAAGAGGCCGAGGTTTGTTCAGAGGTCTGGGCGATCGCCTGCATCAACTGAGCCACACTGTCAGAGGTCTGGGTTTGGGAAACGGTTGCCTGGGAAATGGCCTGCACCAACTGGTCAATCTGGCGAGACACTTCGACAATCTGTTCCAAACTCTGCTTGGCACCCTCCACCAGTTGGGTGCCTTCAACCACTTGGGTAGTCCCCACTTCCATCGCTGCTACCACTTCGCTGGTTTCCCGCTGAATGCTCTCGACAATCCGCTCAATCTCCTTGGTGGCCATTGCTGACTGCGCGGACAGTTGTCCAACTTCTTCAGCAACCACTGCGAAGCCCCGTCCTTCTTCCCCTGCGAGGGCTGCTTCAATACTGGCGTTAATCGACAGCAGCTTCGTTTTCATGGCGATCTGGTTAATCAGGGCCACCACCTTAGAAATCTGTTGGGAGGATTCCCCTAAGCGTTTCACTCGCTTTGAAGTTTCACCCACCGTATCCCGCAGTTGCAGAATACTCTGCACCGTGCGATCCATGGCAACTTCTCCAGCTTCGGCAGTGGTGGAAGCTTGACGTGCCACCGTCGCTGCCTGTTTGGCATTGTCAGACACCGTTTGGATGGAGCGAGACATCTGCTCCACGGAACTGAGGGTGCGGGTAATTTCATCGGCCTGCTTCAGAGCCTGGTCAGCCAGTTGACGAATCGCGCCTTCATTCTTGCCCACGGAGGTACTCACCTGCTGGGCGGATGCCTGCACCTGCACCACAATCTTACGTAAGCTGCCAATAATGGCATTAAAGAAGTCGGCAACGGTGCCAATATCCGCCGCTGTCACATCCGCCCGCACGGTTAAATCCCCACGGGAAGCCCCTTCCACACTGCTCAGCAGGTCAATTAACTGGAGCTGAATCGCTTCTTTCTGCCGCTGTTGTTCTTTGGCCAGAGCTTCTGCCTGTTGCCGTGCCACTTCTGAATCTTGCAGGAAGTTCACCCGGTCGAGGGACAACCCCACCAGGGTGGCTAACTGGGTGAGAAAGTCGATTTCTGACTGTTGCCAGACGTGGGGCCGACCGCAGAAGTGGGCAACCAGTAAACCATACAGTTGGTTGTTGGTCACAATCGGGGTCACCAGGTTGGCTTTAATTTGCAGCCGCTCCATCAGTTTCAAATGCTCGGGATGGAATCCAGCATTGAAAACATCTTTGGTGGGAACAACCCGTCCCTGACAATAGGCATCCCGCAATTGTTGGGGAATACAGGCATCTTCAATGGTGTTGTTTAGAGCCTGGGGCCAACCGGGGAGGACGGCTTCGGAGGCGACAAAGCCGCTCCAATCGCGGTTGAATTGGTAAACCACCACCCGGTCTGCCTGGAGGTAATCCAATGCTCCGGTGACGGCGCGATTAAAGACAAATTCCAAGTCCTGAGAGACCCTAGCTTTGGCGGCGGTGACTTCGGCAAAGAGTTGGGAACGCTTGGCTTCTAAGCTTTTCTGCTCCAGGGAAACCACCCGACTCAAGGACAGACCAATCTGACTGGCAAATTGCCCTAACTGGTCGATCTCCGAGGGCTGCCAAACATGCGGTTGGGCACAGTGGTGGGCAACTAGCAGGCCATAGAGTTGGTCACCGGCGACGATGGGGGTGACGAGATTGGATTTAATTTGCAGCCGCTCCATGAGTTTTAAATGCTGGGGATGGAATCCGGCATTAAACACATCTGTTGTGGGAACCACCCGTCCCTGGCGGTAGCTTTCTAGCAGGTCTTGGGGAATGCAGGGGTCTTCAATTTTGTCGGCGAGGGCTTGGAACCACCCTGGAGCTACTGATTCTGCTGAAACGTAGCCGCTCCAGTCGAGGTTGAACCGATACACCACTACCCGATCAACACCCATTTGGGTTCGGATATTTGTGAGCAACTGATTGAGTAAAACCGTCAGCGTCGATGACTCAGATTGGGCTATTTCTGCAAACAGTTGCGATCGCTGGGCTTCCTGTCGCTGGGCTAGGAGATTGGCCTCTAGGCGACCCACCATTTGGTTCATTTCTTGGGAGAGAATGCCAATTTCATCCTGGCTCTGGGTGTTTTCCAGCCGCATACTGGTTTCTCCACTGCCCACCTGCTCGGCAAAATGAGTCAGACGGCGCAAGGGTCGGGAGAAGGTACCCGCTAAGGGGAGCGCAATTAACCCCACCAGTAACAACATGCCACCGCCAATACCGTAGCCCAGGGCTCGCTCACGCCAGAGTAATTGATCCACCTCGGTCAAAGGCTTGCCCACAAAGGCAATCCCCACGGGCTTGGCCTCGGGGTTGAGTGCCTTTTGATGATCGTAGAGAGGGGTGTAAGCCGTCAGGTAATTGACGCCGACAATGTTGGTGGTTCCAACAAATTTCTCGCCCTGGTTAAGCACCTGGGCGGCGACTTCTCGGGACACCCGTGTCGCAATGGCTCGGGTGTTATCGGGCTTTTTGGTCACGGGATCGACATAGGGGACATTGGTACTGACCCGCCAGTCTTGGGCAAAAATCGTGGCCACCGGAATATCGGGATAGCGCTGGGTAAACTTATCGGGAATGCCAAAGTTACGATTCAGCAAGGAACCGACAACCACGGTTCCGGTGAGCTTGCCCCCGGTGCGAATCGGGTACACTGCCATACTTACCAGTCCGGCCTTGCCCCCATCGATGTTATAGGTGCCCTCGGGGAAGGGTTGTTTGGGTTCTGGCAACCCCTTGATGGCTTGAGGACGAATCCCAACATTGGCTTGCTTATCCAATCCCAACCGCTGGAGATAGCTTCCTTTCAGCAGTTCCATGCCTACAAGGGGACGGCCACGTTGCAATGCACTTTGGACAATGGGAATATCTCCCAGGGGAATTCCCACAGGCAGGGAGAGCAGGTGAAATGACTGGGGTTTCAGTGTCTCAGATGGAGCCGGGAGGGACGGAGGGGTAGTAAAATCTTCATCCAGCACCTGCACCGACTGAGCGACTGTTTGACCCTGAGCATTGGTGAGGATCTTAAAACTTTTCAGGGTTTCTGGATCGACATCGCTCCGCAGTTTGAGCAGATTCTGGAGAAATGGCTGGCGCGCCTGAACCTGTTCAGGGTTGTTGAGGTCAATGCCGGCTGACTGCACGTCTCCGAGAATTGCCTCGGCATCCGTCTGCACTTCTTCCTGGGTCCAGAGTACGTATTCGTCTGTAAACAGGGCATTTTTTTCAGATACGGACGCTTTAATCTGACGCAAGAACTGCTGAGCAGAAATCGTTGTCAACAACTGGGTAACAACCAAGACGGGCACTGCTGCGGTGGTCAGCAGCAGCAAGGTCAGCTTCCAGCGGAAACTGAGATTTTGCCAGAAGCCTAGAAGGTGGCGTTGCCCACGGGGACTGGGGGGTAAGGGGRAAGACGGTTGGGATTTGCCAACGCCTGTCTTGAATGGTGCTGCGGTGGTCACTGGCTGGGGCAGTTGGCTACCGCCATTCATCGAGTGACCTGGCGCAGCTAGATAGTTAGAGGTAGGAACACCGACGCGGCCGGAGTTGTTGCCCTGGGAATGATTCGTCATAGATCGATGATCTCCGTGATCAATTGGTGCCAACGCCACTGCCGACTTTGAATGTACCGACGGAAGACTGTAACTGCTGAGACACTTCTACGGTTTGCTGAAGTGATTTGGACGCCTGCCGCGAGGACTGGGAGGTTTGCTCTGACAGTCGAGCCACCTCTTTCATTAAGGTGGTTACCGATTGAGAGGTCTGGGTTTGGGAAACGGTTGCCTGGGAAATGGCCTGCACCAACTGGTCAATCTGGCGAGACACTTCGACAATCTGCTCCAAACTCTGCTTGGCACCCTCTACCAGTTGAGCCCCTTCAACCACCTGGGTGGTGCCTAATTCCATGGCCGTCACCACTTCGCTGGTTTCCCGTTGAATGCTCTCGACAATCTGCTCAATCTCCTTGGTGGCGGTTGCTGACTGCGCGGCCAGTTGTCCGACTTCCTCGGCAACCACTGCAAAGCCCCGTCCTTCTTCCCCTGCCCGTGCCGCCTCAATACTGGCGTTGATGGCCAACAAGTTGGTTTGTAGGGCGATTTGGTTAATCAGGGCCACCACCTTAGAAATCTGTTGGGAGGATTCCCCTAAGCGTTTCACTCGCTTTGAGGTTTCACCCACCGTATCCCGCAGTTGCAGAATACTCTGCACCGTGCGATCCATGGCAACTTCTCCAGCTTCGGCAGTGGTGGAAGCTTGACGTGCCACCGTCGCTGCCTGTTTGGCATTGTCAGACACCGTTTGGATGGAGCGAGACATCTGCTCCACGGAACTGAGGGTGCGGGTAATTTCATCGGCCTGCTTCAGAGCCTGGTCAGCCAGTTGACGAATCGCGCCTTCATTCTTGCCCACGGAGGTACTCACCTGCTGGGCGGATGCCTGCACCTGCACCACAATCTTACGTAAGCTGCCAATAATCGCATTAAAGAAGTCGGCAACGGTGCCAATATCCGCCGCTGTCACATCCGCCCGCACGGTTAAGTCCCCACGGGAAGCCCCTTCCACACTGCTCAGCAGGTCAATTAACTGGAGCTGAATCGCTTCTTTCTGCCGCTGTTGTTCTTTGGCCAGAGCTTCTGCCTGTTGCCGTGCCACTTCTGAATCTTGCAGGAAGCTCACCCGGTCGAGGGACAACCCCACCAGGGTGGCTAACTGGGTGAGAAAGTCGATTTCTGACTGTTGCCAGACATGGGGTTTGCTGCAGAAGTGGGCAACCAGTAAACCATACAGTTGGTTGTTGGTCACAATCGGGGTCACCAGGTTGGCTTTAATTTGCAGCCGCTCCATCAGTTTCAAATGCTCGGGATGGAATCCAGCATTGAACACATCTTTGGTGGGAACAACCCGTCCCTGACAATAGGCATCCCGCAGCTCTTGGGGAATACAGGCATCTTCAATGGTGTTGTTCAGAGCCTGAGGCCAACCGGGGAGGACGGCTTCGGAGGCGACAAAGCCGCTCCAATCGCGGTTGAATTGGTAAACCACCACCCGGTCTGCCTGGAGGTAATCCAAGGCTCCGGTGACGGCGCGATTAAACACAAATTCCAGATCCTGAGAGACCCTAGCTTTGGCGGCGGTGACTTCGGCAAAGAGTTGGGAACGCTTGGCTTCTAAGCTTTTCTGCTCCAGGGAAACCACCCGACTCAAGGACAGACCAATCTGACTGGCAAATTGCCCTAACTGCTCGATCTCCGAGGACTGCCAAACATGCGGTTGGGCACAGTGGTGGGCAACTAGCAGGCCATAGAGTTGGTCACCAGCGACGATGGGGGTGACGAGATTGGATTTAATTTGCAGCCGCTCCATTAGTTTCAAATGCTGGGGATGGAATCCGGCATTAAACACATCTGTTGTGGGAACCACCCGACCCTGGCGGTAGCTTTCTAGCAGTTCTTGGGGAATGCAGGGGTCTTCGATTTTGTCGGCGAGGGCTTGGAACCACCCTGGAGCTACTGATTCTGCTGAAACGTAGCCGCTCCAGTCAAGGTTAAATCGATACACCACTACCCGATCAACTCTGAGATCGGCGCGAACCTGATGGAGCAGTTGGTTCAAGCTGCCGGTTAGTTGGGCGGGGGTGGGGGACTGGGCAATCTCGGCCAGCAGTCGAGCCCGCAGGGTATCGGTTTCCTGTCTTTGGATGAAGGTTTGCATTTGATCCGCCATCTGGTTGAGGTTGGTTCCCAACACGGTCAGTTCGTCTGTCCCTGTGGTCATCCCCTCTACCCGTGCGTCCAGATTACCCTGCCCCAGTTTCTCCGCCGTGGCGGCAACCTCCAGAATTGGACGGGTGAATCGCCCTGCCAGGTAAGCCGCGATCGCCCCCACCAGTAAGGCCGTGATCGCTGACCCTGCCAGCAGGATCAGACGTAGGTTGTCCAGGGACGCAAACGCTTCTGTAGTCTCCTCGGCAACCAGCACACTCCAACCCAGTTTGGGCAGACCTTTCACCTCTCCTGCGGGAACGTAGGTAACCAGTTCCTGAATATTTTCTTTCTGATTCTGATAAATTTCGGTCACGAGCTGTTGCCCTGACTGCCAGCGGGGAAAGGTTGTAAAGTCTTTTTCCACTGGGAGACCCAGTTCTTCAGGGTGTTCCCCAACAATAAAGTATTTCCCCTGTTGATCCACCGCGAAGATTTCATGGTTTAGGGTGCTGCCCTGACTACCAATCGTTGTGTCTTTCAGCAGTGCTTCCAGGAGTTTCACCGGGGTACGGCTCCTGATCACCGCAATCATTTTGCCAGTGGTGGCATCGAACACCGGTGCTGCCAGGAAAATAGAATATTGTTTGGAGATCGCTGATTTGCGGGGAGGGGTAATCACGGGTTGGCGGGTTTTCACCGCTGCCTTAAAATAATCCCGAATTCCCAAACCAGTTACGGGTTCGCCGCTGGATTGCAAAATCGTGTTCCCCTGGAGATCTGCCACCGCAATGCTGTCATAGTTACCCGTAGCTTTAATAAATTCATCCAGAACCGCCTGCCGCTGTTCGAGCGGCACTCCAGCGGTGGCACTGGGATTTGTCAAAATTGTTAAGTGAGCAAGCTTCTGAATATCTGCATAGCGCTCAAGCATGAACTGATTCAGCAAATCGGCCTTGGCGTCTGCCTGGAATTGCTGCTCACGCAACACTTGCTCATGCACCCGTTGACTGGTGACCCCATAGGCCAGTGACCCGATCGCGGCTACGGGCACAATCCCCAGGGCGATCGCCAACACCGTTGCCTTGGTTCTCAAGCTTTGGCGCTGCCACCAGGTATGTCCTGCCTCCTGCGCCGTTGCCATCTGGATCTGGGGAACCGTTCTAGGCATGGAGACAGGGGAGGAGCTGGGAGGTTGTGGCGGGGAATCGGCACTGACACCCTCTGCGTCTTCCTGATTTTTGGTCTGCATCACTGGAGGAGGGGGAGGGGGAGCAGAGACGGCACGGCCGATGGGTTCGGAGGAAGGTCGCTGATCTTTTTGAGTCGTCATACTCTAGGTGCCTCAAGGGAAAATGAATCTACAAACGCTGCTGGAATTGCAGTAGACTTGCCAAAACGTAATTGCTAATGACTGTGCAGGAGGGGCGATCGGGCGATCGCGGCTGCATCCAGTACTAACAAAATCTGCTGATGATCCAGGAAGCATCCTTGCAAGTAGGGAACCAGCTTCGTTGCCACCACGCCCACTGGGGACTGAATTGCATCCGCCTGAACACGCATAACCCCCTCCACATCCTGGAGTGCCAACCCCACCAGGGATGGTTCACAGCGCAAAATCACAATGGAATAAACCTGGGAGAGCGGATTCAGGGGTTGAAGCCCCAGCATGTTTGCCAGATCAACCACCCACAGTGCCCGACTCCGCCAGTTCAACAACCCCAACAGATATGGGGGCATATTGGGCATGGGAGTCAGACGCTCCACAGGCACTTCTAGCACCTCTTGGGCATAATGCATGGCTAAGACTGCCGGAGTTTGGCGATCTAACTGAAATTTCAGGTAGGGATCGCCCACACTCTGAGGTTGGTTCCGCAGCAGCGAAAGGGGTAGCGCATTCATTGGGTTATGCCCCTACGGACTTAACTGCTTTCAAAAGTTCCTCTTGGGTAAAGGGCTTGGTGATATAGACATCAGCACCCTGCTTCATCCCCCACAGGCGATCGATCTCCTGATTCTTAGAAGAGCAAATCACAATCGGCACCTTCTCCGTCGCTGGGTTGCCTTTGAGGTTCCGGCACAGTTCAAACCCACTCATCCCCGGCATCACCACATCCGTCACAACAACGTCGGGCTTTGACTCAACCGCTTTGGAGAATGCTTCTTGAGCATCGGTTGCCTTGATGACGATGTAACCTTTGTCTTGCAGAAAGGATGCAATTAGCTCCAACTCAGAGGGAGTATCATCGACAACTAAAACGGTACTCATGGGAAACCTTTGTGAATGAACGATTAGAAGAACAACCTAGAACTAACATCCTTACTTTACTCAAGTCATGCTGTATCCCACCCTCCTGGGAACATCCTAAGAAAGGTGTTTGAATACTACTTTGAGTAAGCCAGACTGGGTAAAGGGTTTGGTTAAGTAATCCGATGCCCCCACCAGCTTCGCCCTTGCCCGGTCAATAATTCCAGTATGCCCTGTTACCATAATCACAGGTGTGGCCTTAAACAGGGAATGGTTGCGAAGGAGGCGACAGAGTTCGTAGCCATCGATACCGGGCATTCCCACATCCATCAATACTAAATCCGGCTTCACCCGCACAATTTGCATCAGTGCTTTCAGGGGATCCCCAATCGTCACAATCGTGATGCTTTCATCATTTAAGAGACGACTGATTTCATTCAACATCGCGGGACTGTCGTCCACGCAGGCAATGGTATAGGTTTTACGGAGAGTGGGCGAACTGGCAACCACAGCGCTGGGCGATGAGATGGGGGAACCAATGGGAGCCGTTGCGGTTGAATTGGGCTGGGGTGCAGCCTGGGGAATCACTGCCGCTGGGTTGCTGGGAATCCTGGGGAATCGATCAAAGGGCGGACGAGGTTCGCCGAGAAACAGAATTCCCTCAACAATATAAGGATGTAGGGTCTGCGCCAGTTGTAATTCATCTTTATTCAGCAAAGCCGCAAGGTGCCGGAAACTTAATCCCTTCAACACGGCTCCTAGCTTCTGCTGCAGCTCTTGGGAGAGTTGTTTTTGCCCTTGAGACTGACTACTAGACTGACTGAAAAAGTAGGGACGTTGGTACGGTGACCAAATCTGTGGACCTAGAACCTGCCATCCCCGAAGTCGTTGTTGGGCTTCCTCAATCAGTGACTCAACCTCCATCTTGCAAAATTTGGGATAGTGAGACAGTTGATCCTGATCAATAAATTCGCAGGTTGCCTGGGTGATCATCAACAACGATTCCAGGACTTCCTTGGAAATGGCTTCAATCAGCGTAGTTGCCTGTAAGGGGCTGAGAAGCTCCTCACTGAATAGCCAACAGATGGCTTGGTAAGAAGGATGGAGCGTGGGTGGATTGTTGGGCTGTGTCCATTCTTCAATCAAAGCTGCTGATTGTTCCGGGGTGATATATTGCTGGTTCAGCAGCCAACACACGGCCTGATAGCTCGGATCTTCCATTAATTGGGAGGAGGCGTTCCGAGAGTCATTGGCAAACAAATGGGACACTTGAGAGCGCTGTTCCTGGATCGCGGGGGAAGCCTGTAATCCAAGGCGGCGCAGCATGCGATCGAGCCGATCCAGGGGGGAAATAGAATCCGCAGCATAGACAAGCCTGCCTCTACTCAGGTGAAGTGTCCAAATCGTCCCAGAACTGACGACCCGCAAACAGCCATCAACGGCACTACGTGACAGCCGCAGCAGTGAATCTAAAATATTGCTGCCTTGTGATTCTTGAACAACTTCAGAGCGAACCATAATTTAAATCTCGTCCCGGTAAATGAATACAGAGATGACTCAGCGTCAGAAGCATTGCAATAAATCTACAAATATTAAAATATAAATTTCAATACGAATTTTTACGCAAGAACCCGAATAGAAGCACAAACAAATAGTTCATAAAAACTATTCACAAAAGCCTTACGCAGTAAAGCTTCTAGGTAATTCTATCTATAGTTCATTTGAACTTTTTCTTGTAAGTCAAGTCAGATTGCTATATGACAACAAAAGTCTTGAACGCAAAGTGTAAGATAGCAAGTTCATAGCCAAATTTAGTACAAAGGATCGACATGTTTACCTATAAGGGGCTAATTATTGAGAATGGAAGCAATAATTAGCCCCTTAGGAGTAGCATTTGTTGTGTTTCACCTTCAAGATTTAACGCCTTTGACTCAGCGCATATTCTGAGCATCTTAATGATTAGGCGCTTATCAGACCTAGGTAAGTGCAAGATAAACTCAGGCCGAACCTTGAATTAAACAGGAGTATTTTTACGGATTATTAAACATTGTGAAAACGACTGTGTACTCTCGCTTGATCTCCAATAATTTCAGGTTATCTCTTTTAATTAGGGCGAAATAATAAATTTCAGTCACATCTTGGCGTTATTTGTAAAGAAACCGTAAAGAACCAACTTTAATTATTAAATTATATCTTATTTAATTAGGGTAGGTGACTCCCGTACCTCAGTATTAATCCTGTACATTGGGTCAGTGTTAGCACCGATAGGCTCTTGGAGTTTCTTGTGATTTAGTTGCGGCATCTAGAGATCTGCAATTTTTCTGTGACTAAATCTAAGCCGCAGAAATTCCATTGAATCTAAAGCGTTTGTCTCACCTATTGTGATTGATGTTCTCACGACGCCAGCCTTGCAACGATCGCTGTCCTTTCCCCTGGAATGGAGGGCGTTTTTTACGGGTGAGCGTCAAGGGAGTAGGATTTCATTGATTTGCTACTGGATTCTCTGAGTTACTATACATGCTTCATAGCTATGAAGAAGTTGTGGCGAGTCGCCAGAGATCGACGCTGTCTTCTCATCAGCGGGTTGAATGGTGACCCAATGTATCGAAGTTTAACGACGCATTTTCCGCATTAATCAGGATTCATATAAAGTTTCATTGCAGATTGCGTAAAGCATTCCCGAATCAACTGACTTATCTACAGAACCACTTAAGAAAAAGAAGGAATCACCCAGGAGGGAAGACTTCTCAAGATTGGCCGTGACCCATCACCTTTGGTAAATTGCCCGAGGCTGAGTGTTGCGCGGAATTGAATCGGCGTTTTGCTACCAAAGAGCGATGGCCAAAGGCCGGTCGGAGACCATCGCAGTTAAATTTCTTCTTCCCACAGTCCACATAGTTTTTATAACGTCTCAAAACTAATTTCATAACGTTGTTATTCGAGCATTAGTCATCACTTTGCCGTCTATATTTTTATGGCCATATATTTCAGATTTTCGTCGTCTAAACGACTCCTAAAAAATGTCTATAAAGCTCAAAAGCTTTGCCAAAAAGGAATACAGATTTTTTAAAAAAAATTTAGTTAAAGACACTTACAGTACCTTGTTATTGTTGAAAACAAATGATATTCTTTCAAAAGATATTCGAATTTCTCTGGCATCCAGTTTTTTGTCTAATTAAGTAGACGAAATTGTGCGGTTCTCTAATAATTTATTACCAGTCATTTCTGGATAATCAGGCAATTATTCAAGAGTGAATTTAAAGCCAATCTATAGGTTTTTATATCTAAATGGCTGAGACAGATTAGCGTAAATTGGTTGTGAAGAGGTAATAAAGCAATATTGGTGTTTCACAAAATATAGAGGTAATAAAATGCCAGAACAGGATGTTCAACAACCAAAAACAAGTTGGTGGAATGAGCTTTTAGGATTTCTTTGGGAAGGAGGTTTTCGTTCATTAATCATTCTTGTATCTATAGTCGGCACGATATGGATCACTGTAAATAACGACAGTGTATGCAAGAACCTATCCTCAAATAATGGGACAGCTAATGGAGCTTCGTTAGCCCAAGGAAACCCAATTTGCTCTAAATATTTTGATTTGATATTTCTGATACTCGGTGGTTATTTCGGTATTTCTGTTCCTAGTAGCTCCTCAGGAAAACCCTTCGGGTTTTCTGAGCCTCATGCACCTGCTATCCCACGACCAGTCGAGTCTTCTGTTACACCACAACCGACAAGAAGGGAGAATGAAAATGTACCAGCATCTATAGGAGAAGGAGCAATAAAGCCGGACTCTCCTGATCAAAATAGAGGCTAATTTCAGAGCGGAATGTTGGAATGAAATTTTAGGTATTCAAGTGATCTCAAAAGAAACCGAAATGGCGATCGTTACCCCGAAGAGTATTCAGTAAATATCAGTTTTTTACCTAAGGTAGAATTGCCATAAATTTCTTCTGAGGAATGAAATATTGAGGGAGGTGAAAAATGAAGCCAAGTAAAGACTGCTTTGACCTAATTAAGAAATGGGAAGGTTTACACAAAAAACGTTCAGATGGTTTGATTGAATCATATCAAGATCCTGTTGATATATGGACAATTGGGTATGGCTCGATCAATAACCCTGATCTAGGACGACCTATTCAGCCCAATGATGTCATCACGGAAGCAACCGCCTTGCGATGGCTTGAACTTGAGGTTCAGGAAGTAGCGGAAGATGTAGATAACATTTGTAAAGTCTCTTTGACTCAAGGCATGTTTGATGCGTTAGTTTCGTTTGTCTATAACATTGGAATTGGGGCTTTTGGTGAGTCAACACTGTTACGAAAGCTAAATGAAGTTAGGGATTATGAAGGTGCTGCCCGTGAATTTGAACGTTGGGTAAATGCTGGAGGCAGAGTTTTACAAGGATTAGTAAATCGACGGGATGAAGAGGAACGTTTATTCCGTCGGGATGGCCTAAGTCCTGCGAGAAATCTTGTAACTTCTCCTTCTAACCCAATTTTACCCTCTTCTGCTAGTCCTTCATTGGTAGTGGAACGCCCTTATCAAGCTGCTCCAGTACCCTTACCATTTAGTCGGACACTCCTAATTGGTGACGTAGCTGAGGACTGCTATATCCTCAATTGTGCCCTTGCAGGCTTAGGTTTTCTGCGGATTGCTCCCCAACCTAATAAATTCAGTGAGGTTACCAAAAGTGCCGTTGAACTGCTTCAGAGACGGGAAGCGATCCAAATTGATGGCAAGGTTGGGCCAGAAACCAAACGAGCGATCGAAAACTCTCTCAAGCGGTCACGTGGACTTGTCCCCTCAGTCTCAACCCATGTTATTTGTCGTCTTACCCGAACTCGACAAGATACACCTGAGGGACTCGAATGGCTCAAACTTGAGTTTGTTGATCCCGATGATGGTGCTGTTGCCTCATTAAAGGTTATATCAGGTGCCCCTGGACACCAAAACTTTTTACTGTTCAACAACCCGGCTAGCGTACCAGGGAGTTTGCAGCCTATCCCTCAAGGGCGATATGCCATTGGCGATCTTGATTGGGCAGGAGGGAGGGACGACTATTCTATATCCCATTCTCATCCTTCAGATGGAATAGGCCCTGTGTTTGTGTCTCTTACCTGTCTGCAACCCGACGATCGTGATGCCTTTGGCTTCCATGGTGATTGGAATTGGATTACACGAGGAGAAAGTCCTGGGAGTGCGGGTTGCGTTTGTCCGACCAATCTTGCTGATCTAAAAGAACTCGTAAAATTACTACGACAGTTGAACCCACGAGTATTAGAGGTAGATTGGGGATTATGATTGTTATACCTAGCCGGAGTTTAGTTCCATCAGAGAAAAAAGGCAGTTTCTCAATATGAAGATGTCTACGGTGGTAGACAACCCAAATTTAAGTATTATTACGCCAGTTTAAATCTGAAGTGCATCAACAATAGGCTTAGTTGGTGTTGTGCTTGGAGGTGATGATTGCGGCGGCATAACAATTCAAATGCAGCGAACGGTTGAGAGCCACTGGTGCTGAGTTGGATTTCAACTGCCACGGATCTGTCAAGCAGTGAGACTGTAAATTAGTTTGTGTCAGAGAAAATCATTAAACTGGAAATCTATCTTCTCTCGACAGTCGATGGAATATGGTTTCATTGCTGACCTACTTTGATAACGCTTTATTGTCCTCTATCTGACTGCAAAGCGCTGTAGCAACTCAGACAACATCGCGTAGTCTTTTTCATTCAGTTGCAGCCGACCATTTTCAATATCACGAATCCAACTTTGGCTCTTGCCAACCCTATCTGCCAGCACTCTCTGACTCAGTTGGAGTTTTTTTCTGGCTGCGGCAATTTGTGGCCCGGAAAGCAACGATGTGGATTGGTGGTGTTTGCGCTCTTGTTTTCTGTATTCTTCTGATGTTTTTTTAGCTATTTTGGGTGACTGCTGTGCCCAATCGTCTGGAATTTCAAATTTCAGCAAACGAGCATTCATCAGCCGCTGCCACTTGTTACGGGGAGCGGCATCCGTTAAGCGGTGATCACGGCTACCATCGCTCGTCCAAAACTCTAAAGCAGCCTCGGCATCGTCTGGTAAGTCTGCTAGCTTTACCCATAGGGGCTGAATTTCAAGTGGATAGGTTAATGGATCAAAAATAGGTTGGATCTGGTAGCGGTTTAGCACTTCGAGATCACTTTCAAACGATCGCACCAACCGTTTGCGCTCTTCTCGTTGGGAGCCTGCTTTGAGCAGTCGTTCTTCGCCATAAGCAATCCGCATCAGTGTCGGTACAGTGATCCGTTGTTCAGTGCCCATGCGAGTTTTGAATAGGAGCCACAGCATAATCCGAGCAACCCCTTCATGTTGCTGCCAGATGCTCATCACATTCATCAACAGCGATTTGGGCAAGGTGCCGTACTGATAAAACGTGGTTCCTTCTTTGGCACCCTGTCGATTGAGAAAGAACTGGGCCCACTGTCCCGCCTTGACTGTAAAGGTCAATCCAGTCAAGTGCTTACACCCTAGATCATCCTCTTGAAAGTGTTGGTGGGTGTTAATCAGGTGCCATAGATGACTTTGAGGCACCGTGATCTTTCTGAATCTGCCCTGCGGTGCCCAGTCAACCGTTACCAATAGTTTGCAGGGTTGTTCAACCAGATCTTTGATCAACGTTAGCTTTGCCAGTTTACTCAGGTCTTTGCGCTTGCTTAAGCCCAAATAGTCGGAAATTTCTTGATCGTTGACCGTAAAAGACTGCTCCCAAGGACGCTCCAGAGACGTTGCATAGGCAGCGTACATAAGATGTAGACATGCCGATCGTATATCCCAAGAGGCGATCGCGGTTTCAGCTGCTTTCACTTCTAAGACGGCAGGCGAGTCTGGAGTGCAGGTAGGAATACAGGTATCCGTCAGGCAAAGCGTGACCTCACCTCTACCGCCACTGACCTGCCGCCGATGACAGAGGTTACCCGACTCATCTGGCTGCCAGGGTAACGACTGTCGTTGTGCTAGCACATTACAAGCTTCCCAAACGACAATGGCAGATGCAAAGGGATGGGTTTTGCCATTGGAAAAGAGCCTAGGACTCGTATTCACTTTAGTATTAACCTTGCATCGACCTTTCTTTGCCTGTAATGGCACTGGCACATCGTTTAAACAGATCGAAGCACATAACGGTTGCTCATAAAAACCTTCACAGTTATTGCACAACATCGGATCAATCCAAAGTTTTTCGCCCTCTTGCTTAATGGCAGCTGTAGGACACAATGGTACGCAGTCATTACACTGAGTGCACAGGCTTGTAATGGTATAAGCCATAGTTGTGTGTGATTACCTCAAAGTGAGCCGTGAACTTAAAGCTTTAGTCTCGTTATCTTTAGTGGATGTTTTAAAAGTCCGATTGCGGGTATCAAATTCTACCATTCCCCCTAAATTCCCTTGAGAAATTAGGGGGAATGGTAATTCAAAATCCCTCTGTTGATGGATGCTTTCAACTTCCCTCAGAGTCGGAAGCTAGGAGCGATCGCTGAGTACTTAGGATCAGAAATCTTATCTTTTCAAACCCCCTCTTAGTGTCGTTCCACCTGTTAGCTGCAAAATCTGTTGTGCTTGGTAGTTAAAATTACAGCTAAAAGGACAAAAACTGTCTGTGCAGGTCCTGAAAGCTTTGATCAAATCACATTGCTGTATCATCAGAAACCGTGAAGCTGATCACATTCACTTGACTACATTGATTCTGGCGTTTCCTCAAATCTATAATTTACGTTTCTCTAATACTATTTCTAATCTAGAAATACATTTTATATTGTTCAGTAGAAGCTATTAAATGGTTTCTTAATAATTCCAAAATCGTCGAAAAGTTCGTTTTTATTCTGGCTTTCTCTATAGACTTTATAGTTTTAATTCATACGTAATTTTTGTATTTATACCGGATCTCTGTGCAGCGTCATATTGAATTGGTACTAGATTATTAATTAAACACTTTGTGTTTTTTTCACTAATGCCTCCATGGCCATCTTGTCTAGATTGTGAGCAAGGATTTTTATGAAATTCTTGCTCACAGAATCTCTGATCCTCACAACTAATTTTAGATCGCTATATGGATATAAATAAACTTTTTGAAATTGGCGATACCGATGGCAAAATTGCCTCTGTTCAACGGATGTGGAAGTTTCGCCAAAATGCTAGTCCCTGCACCCATAAAGACTCATCCCCATGTCAGAAAAAGCCTGTACCCTCCCCCTAACTTCTGCCTAAACTCACCGCATAGAATGCTTTGAGCGGTTGAGTACATCGCTAATGGGTTTCACAGATTTATTGGCAATGAGAGGCGCTGACTGGTTTCAACCGTCTGATATAAGCAGAGAAGTTACATTCATGATTTAGTCTTATTCGGCTTGCTGGAGGCAGTCATGGTGCAATCCCATGTTCGAGAAACAACAAATCGAGAGACTACGAATGTTGCTGAGTGGGTTTCACTGGTGTCGATCAAAACTCGTGAACAGCCGCGTCATTACTTTGACCCAGAGAAGCTAGAGCAGTTGGTGCAATCGATCGCACAGCATGGCATTTTAGAGCCGTTGCTGGTGCGCCCTTTGCAGACCAACCAATATGAGCTGGTGGCGGGCGAACGACGGTACCGGGCTGCGCTTAAACTCGGTCTGTCTGAGGTGCCAGTCGTTATTCGGCAATTGAATGATGAAGAAGCAATTCAATTAGCCTTAATTGAGAATCTACAGCGTGAAGATCTGAATCCGATCGAAGAAACAGAAGGCGTATTACAACTACTTGCTTTCAGGTTAAAGATGCCAGTGCAGGCAGTGCCAGCCTTGCTCTATCAACTGAAAAATGCACTTGAAAAGGGTGATGAGGATAGGAATAACGTTATTCTTAATAAGAAATTAGAGCAAGAGCGAGAAATTCAGTCTGTTTTTCAAACATTGGGACTGATGAGTTGGCTCTCTTTTACGTGTAATCGGCTACCGTTACTCAACTTGCCCAGCGAGATTTTGGATGCCATTCGCTGCGGTAAGATTGCCTACACAAAAGCGCTGGCGATCGCCCGCATCAAAGATAAAACTCAGCGCCAGACCTTACTTAAGCAAGCCATTGAAGATAATCTTTCCCTCAATCAAATTCGAGACTCGATTAAAGGAATCAAGCCAGAACTAGAGCTTCAATCCCCCAAAGCCATCGTGACAACTCTGCATCGACGGTTGTTGAAGGCGAAGTTATGGGAAGATCCTCAGCGGTGGACGCAGGCACAGGCACTATTTTCTGAACTGGAAGCGTTGTTAGATCAAGCATCGCAGAACCCTTCACGGTAAAGCAGGCAGAAGCTACAAGAGGGCTGCATTCTGGCTCCCGACTACTAACTGCTCTCAAATGCTTGCTTTACACTTTTACCCAGCGTTGAAGAAAAGATGGGGGTGAGGACGTTATGGATTCACACCCAATACTTTGGATAGAAGCTGTTGCTCTTTGAACCCAACCTGGAGGCGACCACTTTCAATATCACGCACCCAACTTTGACTTTTGCCAACATGGGTTGCCAAATCTCGCTGGCTAATTTGCAGATTTTTTCTAGCCGTAATAATCTGTTGAGCCGAAAGGGGCGATCGCGGCTGCATCGGTTCCTTGCGTTGAGCTTGGCGTAGCTTCCTTTGCATGGTTTGGGTCGCCTGGGTGGTCTGGCTCTCCCACCCATCAGGCAGCTCAAAACATAAAAGCCGTGCGTGCAGCAACCGCTTCCATTTATCACGCGGAGCCGCATCAGTCAAACGGTTATGGTTGCTGCCATCATTCGTCCAAAATTCTAGGGCAGCTTCAGCATCATCGGGGAGGTCTGCCAGTTTTGCCCACAACGGTTGAATGTCGGTCGGGTAGGTGATGGGATCAAAGACTGGCTTCAGTCCATAGTGATTGAGCACTTCCAGATCGCTCTCGAACGATCGCAGCAATCGTTTGCGCTCCTCTCGTTGAGTTGCCGCCAGAAACATCTTGGCTTCTCCATAGGCAATCCGCATCAGCGTTGGGATGGTCAAGCGTTGTTCACCCCCCATTTTGGTTTTGAACAAGAGCCATAGCAACATGCGACAGGCACCATCATGCTGCTGCCACAGGCTTGTCACGGTTTCTAGAAGGGATTGAGGCAAACTACTGTATTGGTAAAAGGCTGTACTTTCGCTGGCGCCCCGTCGATTGAGAAAGTATTGCGACCAAGCTCCGGCTTGAACTCGGAAGGTAAGTCCAGTCAGATGCTTGCAGCCTAGGTCATCTTCCTGAAAATGATGCTGAATGTCGAGCAAATGCCAGAGGCGGCTCTGTTTGAGCGAGAATCCTCGCACCTGCCCTTGTTGAAACCAGTGAATGTCAAGTTGGAGCTTGCAAGGCTGCTGCACCAAGGCTTTGATTAAGGTCAACTTGGCAAGCTTGGTCAGGTCTTTGCGCTTTTCCAACCCTAAATAGGCTTCAATCTGACGATCGCTGATCACAAACTCCTGCTCCCAGGGTTGCTCTAAAGCCATCGCGTGAGCAGCATAAACCAGGTGCAGACAGGCGGCTCGTGCATCCCAATTGGCAATTTCAGCCTGAGCCGCTGCGCTCCCCAGAGTCACGGGAGCGTCTGAGTCGAGGGCATCCGTGAGTCGGAATGCGATCGCGCCCCGTCCACCGCTCACCTGCCGCTCGTAATAAAGTTTCCCCTCTGAATCACTTTTCCACGGCAGTGATTGGCGTTGTGCTAACACATTACACGCCTCCCATACAGCGATCGCAGAGGCAAAGGGGTTACTTTTGCCATTGGCAAAGAGATTGGGACTAGGCAGCATCCGGATGGTCGTTTTGCAACGCCCTTTCTTTGCCTGTAAAGGCATGGGTGGCAGATCAATCGGACAAGCACTCACGCATTGGGGTGCCTCAGCATAGCCCTTACAGTCATTACATAACATTGGGTCAATCCAGAATCCCCCCTCCTCATGTTTAATGGCATCCTGGGGGCATTGGGGAACGCAATCTCCACACTGCGTACAGCGGTTTGTAATAGTATGTGCCATAGGGTTAACAGGGTGAAATATAAACTTGACTGAGTTCCCTTCCCAGTACATCACCTGAGATGGCTTAGAACGCGATCGCAAATGCCAAACGGTTGCCTTGATTCAGTAAGCAGCCTGATAAGTGAGCAAGAAGAATCAAACAACAACCTCAACCCACTTCGATCAACAGCTAATTAAATTCTTATTTGTAAGTAAAAATGCAGCCTAATTTTGTTCAGTGTAAGCGATTCAATACTTTCTTAAGATTGTCGCCCACAATATGTTCACTGCAAGCAGTTCTGGGTTCCATTCAGTAGCATTTGTTACCGCTGAAAATGTTATCAATTCATCCTGTTTGAACTTGCTGTGAGTACTTTTAACCTGAATGCAACAGCGATTGTCACAGTCAGGACGCGACGGATAAAGCACCCTCTAGGATATGCCCTAAAACAGTGGGAAAAGATAGTCCTATTGCTTAAAGGATGGAAAATAATTACTCTTTTTAGAGGTCTTGCCAAATACGGCTCCTAGAATCAGGCTTTTTCTTTATCCTTTACCTAAGTACTCTACCCTCAAAATATCCGATTAAAAATGAACCGTTTGATTGGTAGTTCAGTCTAGAGACTGAGGCGGTTCTTTACTATACAGGGCACTTCTATAGCAATCCGACCTAACTTACAAATAAAAAGATCAAATGAACTATAGGTTGAATTACCTGCAAGCATTCCTAAGCAAGGCTTTTGCAAATAGTTTTTATGAACTATTCATTTGCATTTCTATTCGGACTGCCATAGCAATCTTATGACTCAGTTTGCTTCTTCCTTTCGATCTACGACCTTGGCTCTAGCCCATCCCATTCATCTCTTTTGGCGCACGAGATGGATGCTATTGGCCGGAGCGGTATTTACCCTCACTTCTAGCTGTGGCTTTTTGCCCAAAGAGGCTGCTGAAGCACAACAGCGGCGAAATGGCAACAGCCGCGATCAGGGATCGCCAACTGTTGATGTGGCGATCGCCCAAACAGAAGCCCTACGCCAACCCAGAGAATATACGGGCACCACCCAACCCATACGGGAAATTTCCCTGCGATCCCAGGTGGAAGGACAGCTTTTAAAACTGAATGCCGATGTGGGCGATCGCATCCAGTCAGGTCAAACTCTGGCTCAGGTAGATGATTCTTTCTTGGAAGCTGTTGTGATTTCTGCCGAAGCAGAACTCTCTGCTCGCCAAGCCGAAATTGCTCGCCTGCAAACCCAGGTCAAAGAAGCAGAAACCCAGGTTCAACGTGCTAAGTTTCAACTGCAACAGGCAGAAACCGATGCCAAACGGTTTGAAAACCTGGCACGAGATGGAGCAGGCACCCAACAACAGGCAGAACAAGCTCGCACCAATGCCCTATCGGCAAATGAGGTTTTGCGTTCCACAGTGGCACAGGTTACCAGCCGCCAGCAAGAAATTGCCTCAGCTCAGGATCGTGTGATTGCCCAGCAAGCGGTGATTGCCCAAACTAAAGAACGTCAATCCTATGCTGTGCTGAGGTCACCCATCAGCGGATTTGTGGTGGCACGGGCTACAGAAGCAGGAAATTTGGTGCAGCCAGGAACCGAGTTGCTCAAATTGGGCGACTTCAGCAGTGCCAAAGTGATGGTGCAAGTTTCCGAATTGGAGCTATCCACGATTCGGGTTGGGCAATCAGTCCAAGTGCGGTTGGATGCCCAACCCAATCGCCAACTGATAGGCACCGTTGCCCGCATTTCTCCAGCCGCGAATCCCACTTCCCGATTAGTGCCTGTGGAAGTTACCATGCCTAATCCTACTGGACAAATTGGCAGTGGCTTGCTGGCGCGGGTTGTTTTCCAGAGCCGTGACGCACGCAACATTGTCGTGCCTATAGCAGCCTTGCCAGATCTCCAGAAACAACGGCGATCGCCTAATTCAGCCTCCTCATCTCAGACAAAACCAGACCCAGGTAAATCCCAGAGCAAGGATGCTACCCAGGGTGAAAATGGAGGGAACCGGTTCATTGGAGCGGACAACTCCAACCAACCCGCAAAACCAGCCCGTAGCACCCTATTTGTGGTGACTGGCGAGGGCGACCAAGCAACGGTGCAATCGCGTTCTGTCATGTTGGGCAAACAACTGGATGCTAAAGTCGAAATTTTGTCTGGCTTAAAACCGGGCGATCGCTACGTCGCTCGCAGCAGCCGTCCCCTCAAAGATGGCGAGAAAGTACGCCTTAGTATTCTTTCAGAGAAACCAGGAAATAAATAGAGAGTAGGCATCCATTACTACGGAGCAGGAGTCAGGAGTCACGGGGGTTGGTGCCAGAGGTCAGCCAAATCAAATCCTCCCTCCACCGTCACACGGAAACAAGCTACCCCTTCTCTCTCCTCACTCTATTGCTTCTGTTCAGCTCAGAGTCTAGCCCTCTCACTCCCCTGCTATGCAAAGTCCTCAAACTACCGGATTTAGCCTCAGTACCCTATCGATTCGTCGGCATATTGGTGTTTTGATGCTCACCCTAACAGTCATGATTCTGGGGGTGTTCTTCATGATTCAATTGCCTGTTGATCTGCTGCCTTCGATTACCTATCCCCGAATTGGGGTGCGGCTGGATGCACCGGGAATTTCCCCAGAAGTGGCAGTGGATGAAATTACCAAACCGCTGGAAGAGGCACTGGCAACCACCGATGGAGTCGTGCAGATTTACTCTCAAACCCGTGAGGGGCAAGTCAGCCTAGACTTGTTTTTCCAGCCAGGAAACAATATCGACCAGGCACTAAACGATGCCACCGCCATTTTCAACCGTAACCGGAACCGATTGCCCGACGACCTCGAAGCGCCTCGAATTTTCAAAGCCGATCCCAGCCAGCTCCCTGTTTATGAATTTGCCCTCACCTCTCCCTCGCTGCGGGATGTGGATCTGCGGGTGTTTGCCGATGAGGAACTAGCCCGTGAATTGAGCGTGGTGCCAGGAGTTGCTTCAGCAGACGTTTCCGGTGGGGTGCAGGAAGAAATCCGGGTTCAGATTGATTTAAACCGCTTGCAGGCGCTAGGGGTTGGGTTAAAGGATGTATTAGATGGACTGGAGCAACGCAACCAGGATGTTTCCGGTGGAAGGATTCTAGGTCAATCATCGGAGCCGTTAACCCGTACAGTTGGTCGGTTTCAGAATGTGGCGGAGATTCAGGATTTGACCTTTGAGGTGGGAAGTCAGCAGTCACCGGTTAGCAGCCAGCCATCGGGAGGAAGTGCTCAGCCCCCAGTTCTGCAACGGGTTTATTTGCGAGACTTTGCGGAAGTGATTGATGGCACAGAAGAGGAGCGGGTACTTGTTAGTCTGAACCAGGAAAAGGCGGTCAAGGTCAGTATTCTGAAACAATCGGAAGCCAACACGGTTAACGTGGTGGATGGAGTTAAGCAGCAAATTGAAGCATTGCGCCGATCGGGTTTGATTCCAGTTGAAATGACATTGAGACCGACGCTGGATGAATCGATATTCATTCGCAACTCCCTGGCAGATGTAATTAGTTCGGGATTGTCTGGAGCCATTTTGGCGGCGATCGCTGTGCTGATTTTCTTGGGATCTCTGCGACAAACATTGATCATCGCGTTGACCATTCCCCTCTGCACCTTGGCGGCGGCGATCGTCATGAAGTTGTGCGGGTTCTCGCTGAATAGTTTTTAGTTTCGGGGGGGCTGGCAATTAGCATTGGTCAGGCGATCGACACCTCCGTGGTGATTCTAGAAAACATCAGTAAGCGGGTCGAATCATTACCACCAGTGATTGAGAATGGATCCTCCAGCCAGAACGGACACAATGGTTCTCAGGCTCAATCCTTAATTGCAGCGGTTGAATCCAGCAGTCAGGAGGTTGAATCTTCACTGGTTGCTGCGACGGGTGCCAATTTGGTTTCCGTGCTTCCCTTCGTGCTGATTGGCGGGTTTGTCTCTTTGCTATTTAACGAACTGATTCTGACCATTTGCTTTGCTGTCGTTGCCTCACTGTTGGTCGCCATTACCGTGGTGCCAATGCTGTCTGCCCGACTCTTGGCAATTCGGTGGTCCAGCGGGATGCATCGATTCTGGCTGCTGCGAGCGTTTAATCGGCGGTTTGAGTGGGCAACTTGGGCATACGGCAGAACCTTGGCTAAAGTGGTGCGTCGTCGCAGGCTGGTGATCCTGGTGGCTTTTGTTGTTCTGGGCGGGAGTAGTCTGTTGATGGCGGGTCAAATTCCCCAGGAGATTTTGCCTCGGATTAATACCGGACAAGCCAATGTGAATGTTATTTTTCCTCCCGGCACTTCTCTGGAAACCAATCGCAAGGTGATGGCTGCCGTGGATCAGGTGTTGCTGCAGCAGCCAGAAACGGAGTATGTCTTTACGACAGCGGGGGGATCTCTGTTTGCTAATTTTATTTCTTCTAATCCAGCGCGGAGTTCCAGCACTGTAACCCTGAAGCCTGGGAGCAACATTACGGAGTTCAGCGATCGCGCCTCACGGGAAGTCAACAAGCTCAACCTGGCAGGAATTCGTGTGAGAGTTTCGCCCGGTAGCGTACGCGGTTTGAACTTAAATAACTCGCCGTTGCGCGGGGCAGATGTGGATGTAGTGCTCCAGGGACAGGATCCCGAAACCCTACGGCAGGCTGGACGACAAGTGCTGGCAGCCTTGGATGAACAGGTAACCTTGGCGAGTTTTCGCCCCGATGCAGACGATCGCCAGCCCGAAGTTCAGATTCTGCCTGACTGGGAACGGGCTAAAGCCTTTGGGCTAACAATCCAGGACATTGGCAATACCATTCAGACCGCGATCTCGGGTTCGGTGCCTACCCAGCTACAACGAAATGAGCGCTTGGTGGATGTACGGGTTCAGTTGGATAAAACCTTGCTCCAGGAACCTTCTCAACTTCAGCAACTGCCTCTTTTTGTGGACAACAACATTCCAATTCGCCTCGGCGATGTTGCCAAAATTCAGGAGGGGCGTGCTCCCGGTGAAATCCAGCGGATTAACCAGCGTCCTGTGTTTCTGATCGCTGGCAACCTCAACAAAGGTGCCAGTTTGGGAGCTGCCCTAGCGGAGGTACAGCAAGTGGTTGCCGGTTTAGACTTACCAGAGGGGGTGACGTTACAGCCCAGCTACGCGGGCAGAACCAGCCAAGAGCTACAGGAGGCGCTCAAAGTCTTGGGATCATTGGCAGCATTTCTGGTCTTTGTGGTGATGGCGGTGCAGTACAACTCCTTGGTTGACCCATTGGTGATCATTCTGACCATACCCCTGGCACTGGCAGGGGGAATTCTGGGGCTATATGTGACGGGAACAGCAATCGGTATTACGGTGCTGGTCGGGGCGGTGCTGCTGGTGGGGATTGTGGTTAACAATGCCATCATCATGGTGGAGCTGGCAAATCAGATTCGGGAAGAGCAGGGGTGCGATCGCCTCACCGCCATTCTAAAAGCTGCCCCCGATCGCCTCCGCCCCATCATGATGACCACGATTACAACCGTGATGGGCTTATTTCCACTGGCACTGGGAATTGGAGAAGGCGCAACGTTTCTACAACCTCTGGGGGTGGTAGTGTTTTCTGGGTTGTCCCTGGCAACTCTGCTCACCCTGTTCATCGTTCCCTGCTTCTATGTTCTGCTCCATGACCTGTTTCAGGTCAATGTGCGTCCTAGAGAAATGCTCAAACAGGGGCGATCGCTACTCGCCAAAGCCACTTACTTACCTGACAAATAATTGTTGTGCAACGCCAGTCAGTGATCTTGCGAGGCAACTGTTTTGCTATATTTCTCTTCTTAATGGTTGCCACAGTTAAATTTAGACGTGGGCACTTGATTCCCTCCAATCATCGTGTCACTTTCCCAATGACCGATCTCAGTCTTGTCAAATGATGAACGACGCGATTCAACATCCATCCTTTGTTGAGTCGTGGCTAAAATACTAGCCCCCTCATCCATAAAAACTCACTTCGCGCTTGAGAAATACCTGTCCCCTAGCCCTAATATTTACTTGAACCCATTGCAATCAGACAGTTTGAGCAAGTGAGTACAGGACTAATGGGGTTGAGTAGATTCGATGGGATGATCGCTACGAGTTAGCTTGGAGGCATCTGATATAAGAAAGAGCAGCCCCATGATTGGTTTCATCGCCATTATGCCGCGCCTCTAAGCCTATGCAAATTTGTTTTAAGCCTCAGTCCAGCCCTGAACCGACGCTATCCTGGTATAACTTGCCTGGTGAAGTCAAACGTTTGCTGATTGCGGCAGCGAATACCTGGGAAGATACGGTACAGTCCCAGGGCTATATCCAGCAAGCACTGACGATCTCTGGTGCCTCTCTGGATGTGTTAGTCGCTGCCTACCGCTATTTCTTCTATAAGCACAATGATGCCGCCGCTCTCCAAATTGCGACCCAGGTGATTAAGCAAATCAGACTGTTAGAGGCGCTGCCTGAGTCGTGGGAGTTGCTGGCACCGATCCTCAGCAGTCGGAAGGAAGAACCCAGTATCCGATTGTATCTCAATGCTTATGCGGCTTCTGGATTGGTTCTGGCACGGACGGGTGAGATCGAGGAGGCAACCGTGATCACCGCTCGTGTCAGCGAAATCGATGATAAACGAGAATTTGGGGCAACCACAGTGTTACACATTCTGACTCACCCAAACGATGAGGAGGACGATTGACTGTGGTGGAGACAGCGATGAAACATCGAGATTTACTGGTTACAGAAAACGGACGGTGGCAGACTTGTAAGCCTGCGAGAGAATGGGACTTGCTCCGCACGCCTTATCGGTTTCATCGCTTTTTGACAGAGGTGGAGGATGTGTTGGAAGCGGCGATCGATGAAACCGATTGTTTGCCGCAACTCTGGCTACTCGTGCGCCGATTCATCACAAATTCCTACTGGCTACAGACGCAGTTTATTGAACCCAGCCCTGACACAGGCACTGGAGTCATCGTGCTGTATGACGAAATTGGTTATCCACTGACCGTGCAGATTGCCACTTACTTACCCGGTACACGATCGTCCATTCACAATCACGGAACTTGGGGTGTTGTTGCAGTGTTCAAGGGAGAAGAAAAAAATACCTTTTGGCAACGGAATCCCAAGCCACAGTTCCCAGATTGGATAGAGCCAACGGCTGAAGTCACTTTATTGCCAGGAGACATCATCAGCTTTACTCCCGATGCAATTCATGGTGTTGAAGCCGCTGGTGATGAAACGACCGTTACCTTCAGTCTCTACGGCGAAAACCACCATTCCAAACGCTTTGAGTTTGATCCCGTGACTCACACCGCCAAAAATTTCTAACCTCCACATCCCTTTATTCAAAAATCATGATGTCAGACCATCGCCAAGACCAATACTTTAACCTGATCGATCAATTGCTCAAATGTCCCAATGGGCAGGAGCCAGAGGTTTTAGATAGTCAACCAGAGTTGCTCGATGCAGGATTAGTGAAATCATTGATGCAAGTGGCAACCATGATGGCCCATCAAGATCATCAAGATGCCGCTAAGTTTCTAATTTTCATAGCGCGACAACTTAGTAAAGAACTGGGTTTGTATCCTCAAGTTTCACCAGAGTCGTAGATAGCTAGATAGAGGGGCTGATGCTTTTAGAGTTGACCATCACAGAAATAGGACAACGGGCGATCGCGTTTCTTGTGGATGATCTGGAGATTCCAACGGATGATCGCGATTGGTTCTCCGTCTTGACTGTGCGCCCGGTGGGGGAAACCTGGCATGTCGTTGAAGTTGGTGTGGAAGGCCTGCCAGATAAATGGGTCTTGCAAGTTTACGATACCGGTGAATGTGACCCCAGCTATACCTTTAGTTCTCCCGTTAATGTGACTGAGACCGATACGGGATTGCAGGATCTGCCAGAGGCGATCGCCCAAATTCTCGCCACCGAACGCATCTCTCGTTAATTATAAATTTAAGGGTCAGGAGTGAATTTTATTAGCTCTAAAGGTGAAACAAGAGTCAATGACTTTAGAAGGAAGCCAGGAGTGAAGAAAGCTTCCAGCATGGCTTTCTCCCTTAATTGAGGCGGTCAATTAAGTTGGTAGAATCACCCCAACTTCCATCGTTTAGCTCGTCATTCTAGAGGGGATTGTATGAGGAGTAAACAGTTTCTAATTTTTCTCAGCGTAGCGCTGATCAGCTTCTTGCTGGTGCCTGGTTTAAGGCTAGTCAATCCTGAGCCAGCCCAAGCCACCACGACTCTACTAGTTTCGGCGGCGGCTAGTTTGAAAGAGGTGCTAGAGGAGATCAATCCGCTGTATCGCAGAAACCACCACGATGTGAACCTGACCTTTAACTTTGGGGCATCGGGTGCCTTATTGCAGCAGATTGAGCAGGGAGCCCCCGCCGATATTTTTATTTCCGCTGCCAAGGGCCAAATGGATACATTGGATCAGAAAGGAGCCCTGGTTCCTGGTACCCGTACCAACCTGGCAGCCAACAAGTTGGTGCTGATTGTGCCCAATGGCTCTGCAGGTGTCGTCAGCTTCGATAGTTTGAAACTGCCTGAGGTGAAGCGGATTGCGATTGGTGAACCTCGGAGCGTTCCGGCAGGGCAGTATGCGGAACAGGTTTTGCAAAAGCTGAATTTGATGGATGCAGTAAAGCCCAAGCTCGTCTATGCCAACAACGTACGGCAAGTGTTAGCAGCGGTTGAAAGTGGTAACGCCGAAGCAGGTTTGGTTTACCTCACGGATGCAAAAATCTCCAGCAAGGTGAAGATCGTCGTCATTGTCGCGGATTCCTATCACTCGCCGATCGTCTACCCAATGGCAGTACTCAAGAGTAGCAAAAACATCACCGCTGCTAAAGCCTTTGTGCAATATCTGACGAGTAGTGAAGCGAAAAGTGCTTTGCGAAAGTATGGGTTTAGTGTGCCGAAGTAGTGTACATGAATGACGCGGTCTCCCTACCCCTCGACCTGTCTCCGCTCTGGATCTCTCTGAAAGTCTCGCTGTTGGCAACGATCTTTACCTTCTTTGTGGGTATGGCGGTTGCTTACTGGATGTTGGGTTATCGAGGTAAGGGGCGATCGCTGCTGGAAGGGCTTTTTGTCTCCCCGCTGATTCTGCCACCTACCGTGGTTGGTTTTTTACTGCTGTTGTTCTTTGGTAAAAATGCCCCCGTCGGACAACTGCTGATGTCAGTGGATCTGAGTGTGGTTTTTACCTGGTATGGGGCGGTGATTACTGCAACGGTGGTGTCCTTTCCCTTGATGTATCGCACGGCATTGGGTGCTTTTGAACAAGTTGACGGGAACCTCCTGGCTGTTGCCCGGACGTTGGGTGCCTCAGAATGGACAGTCTTTCGTCGGATTCTACTGCCCCTGGCGTTACCCGGAGTGGTTGCCGGAGCCGTGCTTGCCTTTGCTCGTGCCCTGGGTGAATTTGGTGCCACGCTGATGCTGGCGGGTAATATTCCTGGACAGACGCAAACGATTCCCATGGCAATCTATTTCGCTGTGGAAGCGGGTGCCATGAATGAAGCCTGGTTTTGGGCCATTGTGATTATGCTGATTTCGCTTTCGGGCATTTTTGCTGTCAATTTTTGGCAGGAGCAGCAAAAAAACGCGGCGCATCCAGTTCAATCGATCCAGGAATTCAGCCTCTGTCACTAGAGCGACAGTTCATACCCCGATCTCCGCACCCCCACAGTCCGATGCCTCACCCAATGGTTTGTCCGGTCTGGTTGTTAACGTGCAAAAACGACTTGCCAATTTTGACCTGGATCTGGCGCTCAACGTCACCGAATCCACGCTGGGCATCTTGGGCGGATCAGGAGCGGGCAAAAGCATGCTATTGCGGTGTCTTGCAGGGATGGAAAGCCCCAGCAAAGGTCAAATTGTCTTGAATGGGAGGGTGCTGTTTGATGCCAAAAGCGGGATCAATGTGCCGAGCCGCGATCGCCGGATTGGGTTTCTGGTACAAAACTACGCCCTGTTTCCTCACATGACGGTAGCAAAAAATATTGCCTTTGGTTTGCCTAAAGCCCTTTCTGCCAGACAAGTTCGGCAACGGGTGGAAGCCCAATTGGCAGCGGTGCAGTTACAGGGATATGGCGATCGCTATCCCATCCAACTCTCTGGTGGGCAGCAACAGCGAGTGGCCTTGGCACGAGCACTGGCAAGTGAACCGGAACTGCTGCTCCTGGATGAACCCTTCTCAGCGTTGGACACGCATCTGCGTAGCCAAATGGAACAGGAGATGGTTACACGCCTACGCACCTTCAATGGAGTAAGCCTTTTTGTCACGCACAATTTAGAAGAGGCATACCGGGTTTGTCAGGATTTGCTCGTGCTGGAGCAGGGACACGCCGTTGCTTACGGTGCCAAGTACGACATTTTTGAACGCCCTGGTCTGTTGGGGGTGGCTCAATTAACAGGGTGCAAGAACATTTCTGCTGCGGCAGAGATAGCAGCACAAACAGTTCTGGCAGGCGATTGGGGGTTGCCCTTGCAGGTGGTTGATTCCATCCCCGATCGCCTCGCCTATGTGGGTATTCGCGCCCACCAAATCCGGTTCACTGAACATGCCAACCAGTGCAACACGGTTCCGTGCTGGTTGGTTTCCACCAGCGAAACGCCGCACCGCATGACCGTGTTTCTCAAGTTCAATACCCAGCCTGATCACCCACAGGACTATCACGTGCAGGCAGAAGTCTTCAAGGAAAAGTGGGAAATGCTCAAGCAGAAACCCTTGCCTTGGTTCGTGCAACTCGATCCGTTGCGGTTAATGCTATTAGAAGCATAGGCTCAAGGTTAGCGGTAAGTCAGGTAAGCCGCGATCGCCGTGACGAGAAACCTCCCATGAACAGAGTTAACCAGACCTGAATACGATCTCCCCTTCGTCGAACTGACGTTAACCAGGAGCAGTGGCCCGATCTCGGGGACAAGTCTGTAAATCTTGGGCTGTATCCGCTGACTGGAGACCAATCCAAGCATCGATGATGGCCATATCAAAACCCACGGCTCGCAGATTGCCAACCTGAATCAACGGACGACGAATCAGCAGCGGATTTTGCACCATCCGTAGCAGTGCCGTATTTTCATCCATGTTTTCAGGGATTACATCCCCTGCCTTAACTGCCGGAGCTGATCGATTGAACCAGTCTGCAACAGGGAGTGTGCCAAAAAAGAGACGGAGGGTTTCGACTGTCCAGGATTCGGTGAGTAGATTATGTGCCTGTACATTATGTCCTGCGGCTTTGAGCAATGCTTTTTGTTTGGTGTTGTTGATGCAGCCTGGTTTTTCGTAAAAAATAACGATCTCCATATTCATTCCTGTTCCATGATGGTTATATAGCCTTGAACATCTGTTCTGTAGAGCGATGCAACCTAGCTGTCAGGGGTCTGAGCCGGTAAGAGTCTGTGCAGTTCTAACCAGAAGCGAGGTGCGTCTTGTTTCAATTTTGACTTTGGATCGCGGAGTAGGCGAGTGGCATTCATGCAAACGGGTTCTGCCAGTCCCATATACCGGGAGATGTTTCTGAACGCTTCTTTTTGGGCAGAGGCAGCCTGAAATAGTGTGTCAAGACAATAAATCGCGATGTAATCTAAGCGTCTGGGTGGTTGTCCCCAATGAGCCGTGATTAGCTTGATGTGGCAATGACGCAACAAACTGCCAACTTGAGGGTAGGTGCGCTCGATCAGCGTTGTGAATTCTTGGATCAGATGGGTTTCCGTTAGCATAATGAGTCAGGTGGGTAGTTTTGTCGATAACTCTAACTTGAGTGCTACCGTCACTGCATTACAAACTTTGTTTGTATAACACCTTTCGGTTTGAGTAGAATTTAGCGGCTCTGATTAAGATATTAAAGGTGTACTCAGTCCTTAAAAACCACAATTGGCAGGGATCTAAACTTCAACTTGGGATGGGGTACAGGTATTTTTTGGTAGGGGTACAGGTGTTTATTTTTGAACCATTGATTGGTATAGGCTGAATCAGAGCGATAGAGAGCGGTGTTTATCTTAATCATCTATCGATGTAGAACAAGAGTAAAATGGTTTTCTCTGGATCAAACAAGGAACTAAATATGCAAATCAGTGCGCGTAATGCCCTCAAGGGAACGGTCAAGTCGATTGAAGTTGGGGCTGTGAATACAGAAGTTGTGTTGGAAATTGGAGCGGGTGTTGAAGTTACCTCAATTATCACGAAAGCTTCAGCCGAAACGTTAGGTTTAAGCGTTGGCAAGCAAGCCTATGCAGTCATTAAAGCCAGTGATGTGATTGTGGCGATCGATTAGACCAACACGAAACCTCCGATTTCTTCGAGAAATCGGAGGTTTGAAGAAGCTGAGGTCTTATCAGGCTTTTTTACGAGCGACGATGTGGAAAATGTGCCAGTGTTTTTCCTCGCCGATTGCCGTTACGCCCAGATGTTCTTCTTCGTCTAACCACTCGACCTCAAAGGGCTGTAGAAGCTCTTCAACCTGTTGGCGCGTGTGATGGGTTCGGTTGGGATAAATTGTCCAGGAATCGCGATCTCCAAACAATTGCCCACAGAACTGTCCTCCTATGTTGAGCGAGGTCACAATGGTTTCCCAAAAATGCGGAAAATATGCGGGTGGACAAAAGGGCAGACAGAAACTGGCATTGATGAGATCAACCGCGGGCGGCAAGGCTAAGGCTTCAAAGCGCATCAGTTGAGTTTGCAGCAAATCATGATTGAGATCAGGACGATCGAGCAGACGATCGAATGCGTTCTGTTCGCCATCAATGGCTAAGACCTGCCAGCCTCGACGCAACAATTCCACCGTATCGCGTCCATCACCGCAGCCCAAATCAATGGCTAAACGACGGCGATCGGGCGAGGCCTCCCCATCGAAATTTGCTAGTGCTTTTAGCAACGTTTCACGGGGTGGACGACCTGCTACCGCTTGATAGTACGTCGTCCAGTTGTGTTCAGCAGTGGGATGGGTGGATGGAGTCATACTCAGGCGATCGCCAGTTCAGTATGGGTTTGGCAATTTTTAGGACAAACTCTGGCACAGGCTTCGCAGCCAATACAATTTTCCACATTGGCGATCGTCATCACCTTGCGTTCAATTTCATCATCTTCTTCGTCATCAACAAATTCACCGTCTTCATTCAGTGCGCGTAATGCCATCACACCGCGCCCGCAGGTTTTCAGGCATCTGCCGCAGCCGATGCACCGAGCAAAGTCAATCGCTTGCAGAAATTTGGGAGTCCAAACTTTGCCGCCGAATGTTAGCCCTGTAAATGTCGCCATGGTTGTGTTCTCCTAAGATGAAATAATTGATTTCGATCGCTTTAATAGGCTTTCAATCTTGATCCATCCTTACCCTCCTTAAAAAGTTACGGGGTACAAAGATCTCGAAGCGGGGTAGGTTTCAAACCCCCGCAAAGCTCTTTGCTGCTAGATGAACTTGATTCCAGCTTGGAGGACGATAGTCTGGGTTCAAGGTTTGGTCCACATAGCCCACTAAATTTGGCAAGGTGTGATAGGAAATAGTTTGGTTGAGGAATTGGTTGAGCTTGTCTTCCCAACCCGATGGATAGTCCCGAATGATGGGATGTTTGACGACAATGGATTGATATTCCGGTGTTGTCATATCCATGATGACGTCTAGTCTGAGCAGGGCAAGTGGACGGATGAAAAGCCCAGTAGCAGCGATCTCAAACCCAGCATCCAACCCTTTTTGCCTCATCACCACCACGAACTGTCCACCTTCAGAAATTTTGTAGGGGATCTGACTGGGATCGGCAATGGTTTTCACCTCAATGTTATAGCCCTGGGTCAGTCCAGCTTCTAGCGTCATCCCATCGTAGAGTTGTTCAGGGTGGGGAATGTGAACCGTCAATTGGTGCAGCTTTCGCCAGGGATCGCCGAGTGCATCGTCGTCTGAAAGGTTGTGCAGCCGACGGATTGATTGTCCTACGTAGCTCGTTTGATTACAGAGATTAATCAAACTCATGTTGAGGACACATTGGTCGAATTGATTGATGCCTAAGGTTCTGATCATGACTGTATGTTTCGCCTCTACACCAATGCTTTGTAGTTTTTGACGCGATCGCCATCTGCAATGCCCAAAATTTTCGCCAGCCAGGGTGGGGGAGAAGTGGCGATCGCATGTTGTAATTCGCTCAACATCTCTCTGGCTGCACCACCGACTTCCTTTTTAATTGGGTAGATGCCAGCCTGTACCACCTTCCCGGCTGCTGGCCCACCAATGGCGACGATGTAGAGCACTGGACAATCTCGAATCAAGCCCACTCGGAAGGCGTTTTTGTCCTCAGATAAATCTGCTTCGAGTGCTGATCGAATATCAATTAATCTCAGCTCTTCGGTAGAAAGTTGATAAATCAGATACCGCAAGCAAGAACCAAAATGCCCATCCAGAGCTTCTCGATTGTTGGATGCGACGGCAACCCGAATCGAATGGGGCATATCCCCCTCTTGATAGGGTTCAATGGCTGGCAATTGATCAATCTCATCCAGCTCACCCCACAAAATGCGGACTGCCTTTTTGAAACTGGCAATATCGGTGGCATCCGCATCTTCACCATGTTCCTCCCCATCCAGTTCATAGGTGTGCCCTAGGGCTGTTTTGAGGTTGGTAACCGTGATTCGACTCAAGCTGATTTCATCCAGAAAATCGCCTAAATAAGCGTGTAATGCTTCGACGAAATCGCCGATAGAAAACTCTGGAAATAGCCTTGATGCCAGGGCAATCCTCAATGCCACTTCATTGGATATGGGTTGTTCAGCCATGACTTCTACCCTTTTATCTATCTTTGAGCACATCAATGCTCGACAATGCGAACATAAATGGCATTAATCATTGCTTCATCCAGCGCATGACGATCGCTGCCAAGTCGGACGATGAAACGTGGAAATCGCTGCTCTACGGTAATTGATCGCCCCAGCGTTAGCCCTAGTGCCTTAAGCTTTTGAGCGGTCGTTTCATGCAAGGGTTTCATGCGTGTGATCACACCACGCTCGTGCGATCGCAACAGTTTCAACGAAGCACCCTGCACCGTAAAGCCTGTTGTCCGCGTTGAACTAGCACCTTGAGTTTTCAATTCTGCTGTCACCATCGAGTGTGTCCTCTAAGAGTAGGGAAAAGGGCTGATGATTCAAATCTGTTGCTGTCTAGAGGGACGTTATATCGCTAAACCAAGTAGGCTTCCTGATGCGTGCGAATCGTGCAGTCAGAGCGGGGATAGGCAACACAAAGGAGAACAAAGCCTTTAGCAATTTGCTCTTCGTCGAGAAATACTTGTTCTGATTGATCCAAGTTACCTTCGACCACTTTGCCCACACAACTAGAGCAAGACCCAGATTGGCAAGAGAACGGTAATTCCAATCCCTGCGCCTCAGCCGCATTCAGAATCGTCGTCGTGTCTTCAACGGGAAACGTAATGTCGATCTCTCGTTTTTTATTGATGAGATGTACTTGATAGGTCGCCATAATTATGTCCTCGAAAATCAAATTAGGTTAGTGTTTAATCCTGTGGGATCACTTAGCTGCACGGTACAGCCGCAGGGGTGCAGTTGCCAGACTGGAAAGACTTGCCACAGCCACAGGTATCGGTTGCATTAGGATTGCTAAACTTAAAGCCACTTTCCATCAGTCCTTCAAGAAAATCAATCACAACGCCTTGCAGTAGGGGCGCACTTTTGGGATCGATGTAAACTCGAACTTTGCCTTGCTGTTCGATGACGTCATCTGGTTGAGGTGCATTGGCAATATCAATGGTGTATTCATAGCCATTGCAGCCGCCATCATTGACTCCAACCCGAATTCCTTTTTCGGGCGAAGGGTTTGCACTGCCCTGTAAGAAAGCACGGAGTCGAAATTCTGCTTTTTCAGTAAGGGTAACGGTCATTGGTGTTTCTCCTTATGCTTGATGGAATGTTGAGTGAATCGAGAATGCTTCAGCTAATTGTGGGGATGGAGACAGGTCGATCGGGCAACGCATTGCCGAGAGCAGTGAGATAGTCCGGTGCTAGTATTCCAAATCGTCTATGTGGGTGCGGCTGATGGTTTGGGCAAAGAGGGTGAGCATGAGCGCTATGAATGAGACCAGCATTGTTCCTCCTTGGCTGCACCTGCTAAGCGTTGGCTTTTCTCACTGCATACGGGACAGTTGGGATCGTGGTAAGGATGACGTTTGGCAAACTCAGCGTGGCTTAAATCCATCGTCAGCAACTGAGACAGCAATGGCGTTCCTAACCCGGTGATGAGTTTGATGGCTTCCAAGGCAGTGAGGCACGCCAGTGTCCCTGAAACTGCCCCTAGTACGCCAAAACCGCGCTTGTCCCAATCGGGCTTTTCGGGGAAGATGCAGGCAAGACAGGGCGTTAAACCTGGAACGATCGTGGTCAGGTATGCTTCCATATCGTTCATCGCTGCCTCCACCATCGGTTTGCCCCAACGCACGCAGGCAACATTCAACAAATCTCGCTCGGTGAAGTTGTGGGCACAGTCCAATACAATGTCCGCACATTGCACTAGGGCATCCACATTCTCAGGAGTCACATACTCACAGATGGCATTGATTTGGACATCTGGGTTAATTGCCTCCAGAGTTGTTTTTGCCTTGAGGACTCTCGGTTTGCCAACCCAATCATGGGTCATCAAAATCTGGCGATTCATGTCATCTAACCGCAGTTCGCCACCGCGCAAGAGAATCAAGCGACCGACTCCAGCCACTGCCAGATAAAGTGCTGCTGTTGCCCCTAAGCCACCGACTCCAGTCACCAGTACTGTTGCGTCTTTTAAACGTTGCTGTGACTCTTCACCAAATCCGGGGAGCATGATCTGGCGACGATAGCGCTCTAGTTCAATCGGGGTCAGAGTTTGCACAATTTCATCTCCACGGGGTGATTTTGGGTTCCTGATTCCTAGACAAAGACGAGGAGTCAGAAATTAATTAATCGGAGCCAATTTCGGACAGCAATACCACATTTTGGGGTTTGTCATTGAACACCTTAAACAGTTTTTCGCTTAAAGGAGAAGAGGTGGTGAAGGTGTTGTATGCCTGCTCTAGAGCTGCTCGATACCGTTTAAGTTTCTCTGGCTCACTTAAGTCTGTATCTTCCAAATTAATGGTTTTGATGAAAGAAGAGAACTTCTGAAGAATATGTAACCGATTCACATTGACGAACTGTGGATCGTAGGGAAGTTCAAAGAATTCAAGGTATTCTTCTGCATTCACCAGTTGTTGGAATTCAGCTAAGGTTCCAGTCATACGTTTTGCTCCAATTGCTTTAGCTGCTGTTTCAGTTGATCAATCTGCCGATAGATTTGGTAAGTCTCGCTGGCGGCATCCATCAAGCGTTCATAATCCGTGGGCAAGCCTTCCGCTAAGTCGTGCAAATCCATTTTCATTTGTCCGGCTTTGCTGTTAAGGCGTTTGATTTGTGTTTTCAGCTCTTCAGTGTTGGTAATTTCGGTTGTTTGAACCATTGAACCTCTTCTTTAGACTTCCGAATTCTTAGCTCTCCGACTTCTTCAAGAAGTCGGAGAGCTAAATGACTAAAGCCTGCCGACTTCGGGAAAGCGCTCTGCAAGGTTGATGCCGGAGGCGATAATTTTTGCACCCTCAGCTTCAAGCTTTTCCAGCGAGTCGAAGCCGAACCGTTGGGCATCACGCAGGGTCTTGGAGACCACGAGTAGGCGGCCAGAAAAGACCAGCGCCCAACCAAAGCCTTCGTGACTCAGGTCAATGACGACTTGGCAGAGGAGTCCGGTTTCGGCTTCAATGCAGTGGGCGATCGCCCGGTAAAAAGCCAAAACCCGACCTTTAGTAATCGGATCGACATCTCCTTCCACAGAGATTTCGCGTTTTTGGGCTTTGCTGAGCACGTATGGCTTGAGCAGTAGCTCATCTGACCAGTTACGGTAAGTGCCGTAGGGATCATTGGCGCGAATTTGTTGCGTGATCGCTTTCAAAAAGGGGCTGATCGCTGTTGCAGTTGTGGTGGATACGGTGGTGGTTGTCATACGGTTACTTCTTCCTTAATGTCATCAAGTTGATCAAGTTCATCGAGAGCGGGGCTGCGCTGGAGGAGGGCTTTTCTTAGCCAAGGTGGGGGGTTGCCATTCAAGGTTTGCACCAGTTTGGTCAAGACATCAGTGATTTCCTGTGCCTCAGATTGGGCTTTGATGGGGGTAATTTTTGTTTGATTAACCGGGCTGCAGCACTGCCGCCAATGGTGGATACGTAAACGATCGTGCAATCGTGGAGCGCTGCAATCTTGGGCTGCAACTTATCTTCGTTGCCATCTTCGTTGAGGTTGCCATCAAACCGTAGAGTTTCTATGAATTCATAGTTGGCTTGATCGACTTCATAGACATCAATTTTGCTGGCGGAACCAAAGTGAGCATTGATGTGGATGTTGTCGCTAGTGGTGAAGGCTATTTTCATTAGTGGGTTCCTCCTCGATCTTTCGTTTCTAGTTTTGGTTTTAGTTTGTGATAGGACTCAAAACTCAAAACTTTGCTAATGTTTTGCATGTGCTTCTTCCTGTTCCAGGAATAAGTTCCCAAGGTCAAACAACAGTTGCATCATGCCGCGATATCCCACGGTGCAGCGTTGCCCATTGCCGAGGCGATCGAAGACAGGAAAGCCCATCCGGTACAAGGGAAGGTGGAGACGACGAGCGATCGCTGCGACATTGGAATTCCCAATCAATAAATCAGACCCCACTGCCAGTTGCTCAAAGTCTTCCAAATCGCCAATCGTCACCGTTTCTACAGGCAGTTTTTCCAACAAAGGAGACTTCGTTGTGGTAACGGCTGCCTGAATCTCAGCACCCATGCTTTGCAAGAAGTGAACAGTGGACCAGAGCAAATCGGGTTCCATTGCCAAAGAAACTCGTTTGCGTCCGAAGAAGAAGTGAGTATCCAGCATGGCATCTTGCAGTTGCGCCCGCTGGCGACGATATTTAGCCGGAACGGGTGATCCACTAAGATCCGCCAATCCTTCTAAAAAGTCATCGATCGCATCCAGGTTGCTGAGGCTGGGAATCACTTCGTAGGGAATGCCAAACTGCGACTCCAATGCCACTGCTGCACTGCGCATACTTTCGCCCAGAGCCAAAGTATAAACAGAACTACCAATTTCCCGCAGTTCGGCTAAGGTGGTGCCACCGCTGGTCACGCTGCTGGAAGAGTCGTCCAAGTGCCCATCCAGGGAGCGTGAGAGATCGGGAACGGCGATCGCGGTTAATCCAAACGCTTCCACAATCTCCTTAATTTCCTGAAGATCCCCTGGTGCAAAGGCTGGGCTGACGAGCAGTGTGATTTGATTGGGACGGGTTTCGCCCGATCGGGGTAGCTCTTTGACAATGCTTTCAACCGTCGCAGCAAAACCATCTTGTAGCGCACCTTTGAAATCAGGTGTTGAGACGAAGACGATCGGTAAATCATGGAGTTCAGGATGACGTTTACGAATGTTTTGTAGAATGCCCGCCATATCGTCGCCGCGAGTCTCGGTCAAGCCCGTGGTACAAAGCCCAATGATGGAGGGTTTCGACTTTTCCACCAGCGTGAGAATGGCTTGCTCCACATTCTCTTCACCACCCAAAATCGTACTGACTTCCGTCATGGCAGTGGTCGAGAGGGGAATCGCTTCCCGAAAATGGCGTACCAGCGCGACTTTGGCAAAGGCGGTGCAACCTTGAGAACCGTGGAACAGTGGCATGATGCCCTTTAAGCCGAGAAAGGCTAGGGCGGCTCCCAGTGGTTGGCTTTGCTTCAGTGGATTGACCGCAACAGACTTTCTCGGCGTTGTAATGGTTGCCATTAGATCACCTCCGTATCCCAAGGGGCGGGTTTGCGAACTTGTGCCCAAACTGGGCTGTAGAGGGCTTCTTCTAGCTCCCTTGCCATTTCCACCATGCCGACGTAGCCTGCATAGGGATGATGGCGTTCCTGGTTGATGTCGAGGAAGGGGATTTTCGCCTTGAGAGCGGTGTATTGGTTGCGTCCACCAGCAATCAACATGTCCGCTTTGGTTTGAGCAATCACTCGCAGCAGTTCCTGGGCATTGCCTTTTTCCATCATGATGCCGTCTTGACCGAGCAACTCTTTGATGCGAGCTTTGTCTTCTTCGGTGCTTTTTTTAGTGCTAGTGGCACAGACCTCCATGCCCAAATCCTTCGCAGCGGAGATAATTGACCAGCTTTTCACTCCGCCGGTGTAAAGCACCACCCGCTTGCCTTTTAACCTGGCTCGATAGGGTGCCAACGCCGTATCCAACTTGAGTGTTTCTTCAATGATTAATTGTTCGACACGCTGTTGCAAATCTGCATCCCCAATCTTGGCAGCAATGTTTCGCAAGCAGCGGTTCATATCTGCCACACCATAAAAGGATTCTTCAACATAGGGAATGCCGTAGCGCTCTTCCATTTTGCGTGCCATATTGATCAACGCTTTGGAGCAAATCATCACATTGAGTTTGGCACGATGGGAGCAGGCAATATTCTCGTAGCGTCCATCGCCAGTGATTTGTGAGAGGACACGAATCCCCAATTTCTCGAATAAGGGCAACACGCCCCACAGTTCCCCAGCAATGTTGTATTCGCCAATTAAATTAATGTCGTAAGGTGTGGTCGTTTCTGGCTCGCGGGTGCCCACCACATACTCCAGCAAACTCTCCCCACCCACGCGATTTCCCAGGTTTTTGCTGCCAATAAAACCAGGTGAATTTACAGGAATCACGGGTGTTCCCGTTTTCTCAGCGGCTTTCTGACAAACCGCATCCAGATCATCGCCGATTAAGGCGGTGACGCAGGTGGAGTAGACAAACACAGCCGCCGGATTGTAGCGCTCTTTGACTTCTAGAATGGCTTTGTAGAGCTTCTTCTCACCGCCAAAGATGACATCGTTCTCGGATAGGTCGGTGGTGAAACCCATTTTGTAGAGCATGGAACCGGAAGACAGACTGCCTCGACTGCCCCAGGAGTTACCCGCACAGGCGATGGGTCCATGCACGAGATGAGCGGCATCGGTAATCGGCACCAAGGCAATCATCGCGCCATCAAACGCACAGCCTCCCTGGGCGGCTCCGGGTTGTGCGACCTGAGTGCAGGATTTGTTTTTACCTTTGCCTTCTTTTTTGTGGTTATGTTCACAAGCGGACTCGCTCAGAAGTTCGTTGATTTTGCCTTGAGTGAGTTTCATAACAGGAAGGGGGGCGAAAGTGTGCGATGTGAACGTCAAGGCTGGCGATAAAATGCTGGCAGGTAAAATATAGTTAAATCACTAACAAATTAATAGTGAGTCACCAGGCTAGCAATCTATCATGAACCACTGACTGATCAATCAATAACAAATCACTGACGAAGATAATTGACTAACAAATGTAGTGGGTTACGTCTTCACCACAAACATCTGCAAGATAGCTGAGGGCACGAAATCGGAGGGCGACAAACTCGTTATAGAAGGGGTTAAGTTCGCAGAGGGGAGGAGTGTTAAAGAAGTGCCCAAACAAGGTGAATTTATGCTCAAAAGGGCAGGTGCAAGGAATGAGTTTACAAATCAAATGGGCTTGGAGTGGGGTATGAATTTCAATGTGATCGATCCAGCGACGAATAGGATCGAGAATGCCTGAAGTGGGTGGTGAAGGCGAGGTAAAGGTAGACATGGCTAGGGTTAGGGGTTGCCCTTCTGGGCGGATCGGGTGGGGGGATGGGTCAGTTTGTCGGACGATCGCCTGAGCACGCTGTCCAGAAATAAACCCGCCCATCCCCTGTGTGTTAGCGAATCAGGTCATAGGAGATATCTGTCTTCGCGGGGACGATGGTGTTGCGATCGAGTTCATCCAACAACGTGTTCACAATCCAGTTGAGCAGGTTGATGGTGCCCTGATAGCCGTAGGTGCTGTAGCGGTGCAGGTGATGGCGATCGAAGATGGGATAACCAATCCGCACCAATGGTGTATGGGTATCACGCCACAGGTACTTGCCATAGGAGTTACCAATCAGCAAGTCAACGGGTTCGGTGAACAGGAGCGATCGCAGATGCCACAAGTCTTTGCCACCCCAGATCGTTGCGTTTGCACCAAAGGGACTGGTATCTAGCAATGCCCGCAACTCTGCTTCAAACTCATGGGTGGTGTTGCTGACGACGATGTGAACAGGTTCTGCACCAATTTCCAGCAGGAATTGCACCAGACCAATGACCAGGTCAGGGTCACCGTATAGCGCCACTTTCTTACCGTGCAGCCATGCCTGTGAGTCAGTTAAAGCATCGACTGCACGACCCCGTTCATCTTCCAGTTCTTGAGGAATGGGTTTGCCAGTGAGAGCAGAGAGCTTGATGAGAAACTCGTCAGTGCCGCGAATGCCAACGGGACGAACCACGGACGTGGGTTGGTGCCACTCTTTCTCGATGTATTCACGAGTTTTGGTGGTGGAGTAGGACTGGAAGGCGATCGTGGTTTCGGCGTTGATGGAATCTGCTGCATCTTCCAGGGTGGTGCCCCCTTGATACATCCGGTATTCCCCATCATTGGGTGAATCCAAATAATCAGAGTTATCCGCCAGCAGGGTGTAGTTCACCCCTACCAAGGAGGCGATCCGCTTGATTTCCCGCAGGTTACCAATGTAGGTTTCAAAACCAGGAATAAAGTTGATCTTGCCGTTGGTGGTTTCGGCTTTTTTGCCCTTAGTCAGGTTCGACAAAATGCCCTTCATCATGTTGTCGTAGCCCGTGATGTGGGAGCCGACAAAACTGGGGGTATGGGCATAGGGCACGGGGAATTCTTCCGGCACTGAACCAGCGGCTTTGGCGTTGGTGATGAAGGCTTGGAGGTCATCCCCAATCACTTCTGCCATGCAGGTGGTGCAGATGGCAATCATTTTGGGATTGTAGAGGCTGTAGCTGTTTGCCAAGCCATCAATCAAGTTGTTTTGTCCGCCGAAGACCGCAGCGTCTTCTGTCATGGAAGAAGAGACTGCCGAGAAGGGTTCTTTGAAGTGGCGGGTGAAGTGTGAGCGGAAGTAAGCCACACAGCCTTGGGAACCGTGAACAAAGGGCAGAGTGCCTTCAAACCCAACAGCAGCAAGGATCGCACCGAGGGGTTGGCAGGCTTTGGCGGGGTTAACAGTTAGCGCTTCACGGGCAAAGTTTTTCTCACGGTATTCCCAGGTCTTTGTCCATTCTGCTGTCTGAGCGACCAAGTCAGGATCATGTCCGCCTTCAAACTGTTTCTTAGCAGCAAACAGCTCCTGGTATTCATCTTGGTGAAATAATTCAGCGTGGTCTTTGATGTTATCGATGTTGTTTTGAGCCATGATGTGAGTTCTCCAAAGTTGATGAGGGAGTTGGGGAGGAAGGGCGTTGGGGAGGAAGGGAGTCGGGGAATAGCAGGGCATTCACCTCATCACCCCACCACCCCATCACTCCATCACTTTCTGTTTCATGCAGTTGCGGCCTCAGCTTTTTTCCACGGCGCACCAATCAAGCTCCAGGTGGGGCTGTTGAGTGCAAGATCCATGTCACGCGCAAAGATGGCAAAGCCGTCGTAACCGTGGTAGGGACCGGAGTAATCCCAGGAGTGCATCTGGCGGAACGGTAGCGCCATTTTTTGGAAGACGTACTTCTCTTTGATGCCAGAAGCCACTAGATCAGGCTTCATTTCTTTAATGAACTCCTCAAACTCAAAGGCAGAAACATCGTCGTAAATCAACGTGCCGTCTTCGATGTAGTGGGTGGTGCGTTTGTAGTCGTCGTTGTGACCAAACTCGTAGCCTGTGCCGATCAGTCTCATCCCCAGGTCGTAGAAGGCGGGGACAACGTGACGGGGACGCAGACCACCCACCATCAGAGCAACGGTTTTGCCTTCTAACCGAGGACGGTATTTGGCAATCACTGCCTGGGTTTGGGCTTCGTACTTGGCGATGACTGCTTCTGCTTTTGCCTGGATGGTTTCGTCGAATTTGGCGGCGATCGCTCTCAGGGACTCAGCAATTTGCGTGGGCCCGAAGAAGTTATATTCCAACCAGGGAATCCCGTAGGTTTCTTCCATATGGCGGGAGATGTAGTTCATCGAACGGTAGCAGTGCACCAAGTTCAGTTTCACCGTCGGGGTCATCTTCATCTCGTGCAGGGTGCCATCCCCTGACCACTGTGCTACAACCCGCAAGCCAATTTCTTCGAGTAGAATCCGGCTTGACCAGGCATCACCACCAATGTTGTAGTCACCAATGATGGCAACATCATATTCAGTGCCATCGGGAACATTGCCCGCTTTCTTTTCCTTGTCGTATTGCGGAAACACCCAGTCGCGGACGGCATCGTTGGCGATGTGGTGTCCAAGGGATTGGGAAACACCCCGGAAGCCTTCGCAACGAACAGGAACAACGGTTTTGCCAATTTCTTTGGCAGATTTCTTGGCAACGGCCTCGATATCGTCCCCAATTAAACCAATGGGGCATTCAGACTGAATGGAAACACCGCGATTGAGGGGAAACAGTTCATCGAGTTCAGTAATCAATTTGGCGAGCTTTTTGTCACCGCCAAACACAATGTCACGTTCTTGGAAGTCAGAGGTGAACTGCATCGTGCCAAAGGAATCAATGCCCGTGGTGCCGATGTAGTAGTTGCGGCGACCCGACCAGGAATAGTAGCCGCAGCCCACAGGCCCATGACTAATGTGAATCATGTCTTTGATGGGGCCCCAAACCACGCCTTTTGATCCGGCGTAAGCACAGCCACGAGTGGTCATGGAACCAGGAACAGACTTGATGTTGGACTTCACGCCGCAATCAGATTTGCCTTCTTCAAACACGTTCAGGTGCTTTTCCCGCTTTTTCTTGGCTTTGTCGGGATAAGCTTCCAGAACTTCTTTAATCAGGGCTTTCTTGTCAGCCGTTGTCAGCTCTTCTGTAGGGGCGATCGCGTTGAGAGTAGCGGATTCAGGAGGTGTCATAGTCTGCCTCTCTAGGTAAAGGATGGAGTGGGAGGATGAAGAGAGTGGGAGTGAGGGTAGGGTGGGCAATGCCCACCCTACGCATTAACTAGGCAACGCCAGCGGGAGCTTTGGTGCCTTCTTTGATTGCCTTTTCGTACTCTTCTTCGCCACCCAAGATGCCGAATTCGACCAACAGATCTTCCAGTTCATCCATCGAGATGGGGGTGGGGATGGCAAGATTTTTGTTGTCGATGATCTTCTTGGCAAGGGTGCGGTACTCTTCAGCTTGCTTGCTATCGGGGGCGTACTCAATCACCGTCATACGGCGCAATTCGGCATGTTGAACGATGTTGTCGCGAGGTACGAAGTGCAACATTTGAGTATTGAGCCGCTTGGCAAGGGTTTCGATCAGTTCGAGTTCCCGATCTACCTTACGGCTGTTGCAGATCAAACCACCCAGACGTACACCGCCGGAGTGGGCATACTTGAGTACACCACGGGCAATGTTGTTGGCGGCATACATTGCCATCATTTCACCGGAAGTGACGATGTAGATTTCTTGGGCTTTGCCTTCCCGGATGGGCATGGCAAAACCGCCGCAAACTACGTCGCCCAATACGTCATAAGACACGAAATCGAGGTCTTCGTAAGCGCCTTCTTCTTCCAGAAAGTTGATGGCGGTGATGATGCCTCGTCCAGCGCAACCGACACCAGGTTCAGGACCACCCGACTCCACGCAACGAACATCGCGGTAGCCAGTGAGCAATACTTCTTCGAGTTCCAGGTCTTCTACTGCACCACGCTCCGCTGCCAAGTGCAGAATGGTGGTTTGGGCTTTGCTATGGAGCATCAAGCGGGTGGAGTCGGCTTTGGGGTCGCAACCCACGATCATGACGCGCTGACCCAGTTCAGCCATACCCGCGATTGTGTTTTGAGAGGTGGTAGATTTACCAATCCCACCTTTGCCGTAGAAGGCTATCTGTCTAATGGTTTCGTCAGTCATGGAATGGTCTCCTTTGAAGTGATAGGGGGTGAGCGGTCAGTAACCAGCCATCATTGAAACTGCGATCAGACTGTGGAGGATGACTGGGGTGGGAAGTTGGAATCAATCGCAGTTGGGGGCGATCGTCCAACGGGAAAAACGTGAGATATCAAAGCGTTCATGCAACTGCTTCAACCACTAGATTGGGTAAAACACGTTCTCGTAACCGGACTTCGATCGCATTTTTGAGCGTAGCGGTACTGCTTTCACAGGAACCACAGGCACCTTTCAGCACTACTTTGACCACATCGCCTTCGATGTCGTAGAGTTCGACATCGCCACCATCTGCCAGCAGCATCGGACGAACTTCTTGTAATGCGGTTTGAATCAGGCTGATTTTTTGCACCGTTGTCAGAGGACGATTTTGGGCCTGAGCCGTGGCAATTTCTGCTGCCACTCTGGTGGCTGTGAGTGCTTTTTCTTGTTGCACAGCGGCGATCAAATCTTCAATTTCGGCAGCGCAGGAACTGCAACCACCGCCTGCTTTGACGTAGCTGGTGACTTGTTCTACTGTGGTCAGGTTGTTTTCAATCACGACGCGGCGAATTCTGTTTTCGCTGACACCAAAGCAACTACAAATCAGTGCGCCATCATCCTCTTCATGATGTTCAACTTCAATGCCACGGTATTTATAAATCGCCGCTTCCAATGCTTCCTGTCCCATCACAGAACAGTGCATTTTTTCTTCCGGTAGTCCACCCAGGTAATTGGCAATGTCACGATTACTGACATTCAGGGCTTCATCTAAGGTGATACCTTTGATGATTTCGGTGAGGGCTGACGAAGAGGCGATCGCACTCGTACAACCAAAGGTTTGAAACCGAGCATCCAGAATTCTGTCAGCCTCTACTTCAATCTTGAGGTGCAGTCTCAAGGCATCGCCGCAGGCAATACTGCCGACTTCGCCAAAGACCACTGCAACGCCAGCTTCACTCGGATCTTCGATCGCGCCTTGATTCTTGGGGTTATAGAACAGATCCAGTACTTTTTCGGTGTAGTCCCACATGGCGGTGTTTCCTAAAGGTAAAGGGGTGATGGGTTATCTAGCTCCGACGACAGCTTCTTCACGGTCTTGCAACCATTCAGCTTGGTCGTTATTGAAGGGTGAAAGAGCACGGAGGCGTTCTACAATCCCAGGCATGACTTCGAGGACGAGATCGATGTCGGACTCGGTTGTATTTCGGGAAAGGCTGAACCGGATGGAGCCATGCAGGATGGTGTAAGGCAAGCCCATCGCCCGGAGGACGTGGGATGGTTCGAGGGAACCGGAGGTACAGGCGGAACCAGAGGAGGCACAGATGCCGTACTGGTCGAGGGAGAGCAAGATGGCTTCGCCTTCGATGTATTTGAAGCCGATGTTGGTGGTATTGGGTAGGCGGTTTTTGCGATCGCCATTGAGCTCGGTATCAGAAATCGCAAGTAATCCTTTTTCCAGGCGGTCGCGCAGTTTTTTCTCAGTTGCCACATCGGCTAGATGGAGTTGCGCCAGTTCTGCAGCTTTACCCAATCCAACAATGCCAGCCACATTTTCAGTTCCAGCTCTGCGTCCCCGTTCCTGGTGCCCACCGACTAGCAGCGGACGGAAGCGGAATCCGCGTCTCACAAACAGGGCACCCACACCTTTGGGAGCGTGCAATTTGTGGCCGGAGATCGTCATTAAATCGATGGTGCTGGTTTTCATATTGAGTGGCAACTTTCCTGCAACCTGCACCGCGTCCACATGGAACGTTGCGCCGTATTCTTTCGCGATCGCCCCTGCCTGCTCAACGGGAAACACCGTTCCGGTTTCGTTGTTGGCGTACATGGTGGAAACGAGGGCTGTACTTCCCGTAATCGCCGCTTCTAGCTCCATCAGATCTAATTGACCCTTACGGTTTACCGACAGGTACGTGACGGTGTAGCCCTGTTTTTCGAGCTGTTTGAACAGGTTCAACACACAGGCATGTTCAACTTGGGTGGTAATCAGGTGTTTGCGATCGGGTTGAGCGGCGATCGCGGCACGGATGGCGGTGTTGTTGCCTTCGGTGCCACAACTGGTGAAGATAATTTCAGATTCTTCAGCACCGAGCAGCGAAGCAACCTGGTTTCGCGCCTGTTTTAATGCCTTACCCACCTGTCCACCAAAGCTATGCATTGAAGAAGGATTGCCGTAGTACTGGGTGAGATAGGGCAAAATGGCTGCCACCACTTCGGGATCAACCTGGGTTGTAGCGTTGTTATCGAGATAAATGACTGCGCTCATGCGTTGACTCCCCCAGTAGTAGGGTTTTGTAGTTGTTTGGCTAAGGCTTGTGAATAGGTATCAAACCAGCGTTTCCAGTAATCAGAGGGTCGGTTGGCGTTGAGCCTTGAAACCAGGCGGTTGTAGGCAAGGAACCAGTGATCCCAGTAGTCATTGGCAGGCTGGGCAAACCGCGCTTGAGGAGGAGTTGCCAGGTCTGGAAGACATCCGCCATTCGTGGGACAGACTGCCCAACATTGAGGTACAGCGTAATAACCCACACAATCGTTACAGCGTTCAGAATTGATTTGATACTGTTGTTCATTTCGGGCGATCGCCCCCGTAGGGCAGATGGACTCACAGCGATGACATTCAGTGCACTGACTCGTAATGACGTAGGTCATAGCAACCTCCTTAAGTAAGGGCGAAGCATTTAGGTAAAGATCTTTGTCGAGATCCAAGGGGCTTGACCAAAGGCTTCGCCTCTACGGACTCAAAACTCTTGAACGTGCTGGTCGTAGAACTCTCTTGCCACTTTTTCAATCACGTCGTAGGCTTCCACCACTTGCAAGCCAGATTCTCGCAGTTCCGCTTTCGGGCATTCACCCACTTTGGAAACCAGAACCGCTTTGCAATCCGCGATCGCCTTGATCACATGCTCCAGCGTGGCATCTTCGCCGTAACCGCCCTGGCAGTATTGGTCAATCTTGCGGTGTCCGACAAATTTGGCTTCGTTGGCATCCACTTCAAAGATTTGGAATTCCTTGGCGTGACCAAAGTGCTGATTCACAATTCCGCCACCTTTGGTTGCGACTGCTACAAGTATTTTGGGACTGTTCTTGATGCGCTCACTGGGCTTGACCTTGGCTTTTGCCTGCTTGATGTCTTCCTTGAATTTCTCAATGCCAGCATGGACTTCTTGCCGCAGCTCCAGGTCGTACTGTTCCGGCATTTTCATGAACTTGTCTTTGGTGAATTCCTGGCTGCGGTCTTCACCCAACAAACCAACGGCATCCGCACGGCACTGACGGCAATGACGCATCATCTTCATGTTGCTGTCGGCACATTCGTCTTGCAGCTTTTTCAGCTCTTTAGGAGTGGGTCCGCGTTGTCCAGTCAGACCAAAGTGGGTGCCGTGCTCAGGCGCTGAAATCAACGGCATGATGTTGTGTAAGAACGCACCCTTCTCGCGGATCACCCGATCCACTTCTGCCAAGTGCTCATCATTAATGCCGGGAATCATCACCGAATTCACTTTGCACAGAATGTCGGCTTCACGGAGTGCCTGTAAGCCTTCCATCTGCCGTTCGTGCAGAATCTGAGCCGCTTCTAGCCCTTTGTAGCGTTTGCGGCGATAGTGTACCCAGGGATAAATCTTAGTGCCGATTTCCGGATCCACCATATTAATCGTAATGGTGACGTGATCGACATTGAGGGCTTTGATTTTATCCACATGATCCGGCAGCATCAGCCCGTTAGTGGACAGGCAGAGCTTGATATCGGGTGCTTTATCAGCAATCAACTCAAAGGTCCGAAACGTCTTTTCGGGGTTTGCTAATGGATCCCCAGGCCCCGCAATCCCTAACACAGTCATCTGAGGAATCTTGCCTGCAATCACCAACGCCTTGTGAGCAGCTTCTTCGGGAGTTAACAACTCACTCACCACCCCAGGGCGGCTTTCGTTCGCACAGTCGTATTTGCGGTTGCAGTAGTTACATTGAATGTTGCAAGCAGGCGCTACTGCAACGTGCATCCGGGCATAGTGATGATGGGCTTCTTCGCTATAGCAGGGGTGTTTCGCAATGCGATCGAGCATCTTTTGATCAAAGCTGAGGGCTGCACTGTTATTGGTGGTACAACCACAGCTATCGTCACTCTTTTTCTGCGTCACCGTATTTTTGGTGATCACGATATCCGTAGCAGGCTGCGTTGCTGGAGGAGAGAGAAGTCCTGAAGATGGTGGTGGTGTCATTGAATTTCGGCAGGGCTAGTAGGTGTACAGCGCCACCGAGAAAGACGACTGCTCCATGCTCCTAAAGAATCGATTAAAGTCACTGGGGACAGACAACCTGCCAATGCAGGCTAGAAGTTCTGATTCGTCCACAGGGGAGCGCTTTGCTAAGGCTGTAGGACAGCGACTTCATTCCGACTTTATTCACAGAGTGTGATGCAGTTGCGTCGTCCTCCCATCTCCTCTCTGACCGTGAAACCTGAATGCTTTACGCTTGGTTGGAAAAACCTGTGTTTCTGGTTTAAAGAGTTGAGTGATTGGCGTTGTGAGAGTTATAACAGCCACTCAAAATCAGCCCGGTTTAGCAGCACCCGGTAAGAGTTATTGAATTCATTAGTCTGTACTCAAGCCTTCAAACCTAGACTGAGTAAGCACCCAAATTTTATGTAGGGTAGGGGTGCGAGTATTGTTTGAAGGGGGGACAAGTATTTTTTGAGTAGGGGAGCAGTATTTTATGTACTCAACCCAAACGCTTATACAGTCGATGTTTGAAGATATTTTTCAGTAAAATTTGAGTCTTAAAAGCTGTACTCAAACGCTACCTCAAACTGGCTCTAAGGCTGATTTAGAGAGGGCATGGACTCGCTTTTTGACTAGATTGTTAATTAAATGCTGGGAACAATTGGTTGAGGATTGCTCCCAGCAAGATCCGAAATTCAATTCTGTATCTAAATTAGCACTTTGCTCCAAGCAACCGAGCGCTTGTAATTATTTCTTCAAATTTGTTCAGAGCGAACATAACTATATTATAAATAGATAGCCTTGATACCAAATTGCTGGGTTGAGTACACAGTCAGCAGCAAGTTATTTGAGTTGTTAATTTCCTGTAAAGCTTTTGGATACAGGGTTTTGCCATGAGTACTCAAATACTTGTTCCTGGTTTGATTAATACTAGACCCCCCGATGGAAAATACCAGTCCCTCAACCCTTTAAAAAAATGAAGCCCTTCTCAGATAAAGGCTTGCGGGTTGAGTACATTTCTAATTAATTCAATAACTCTGATTCGGGTTGCTGGGTCTGCCCTGTTTTTCCTGCCTGATATAAGCAGGAGAACAGAACACTGTTTGCCATCTGAAAGCGATGCAACACTCTCCTACCTGGCTCCCCTTATCCCTGCCGCTGACGTTCATCAAGAACCGTTCCCAGAAGTCGGAGGGCTTGACACCAGAAGCTGCTGTGCACAGCGATCGCTTCTGTCAAAGCTCCAATGGCTTGAGAGCAGGATGGCAAGCGCTGAAGGAAGATTTTCGGATCATCTTTGAACGCGACCCGGCTGCCCGTCATTGGTTAGAAGTGCTGTGCTGCTATCCCGGCTTCCATGCATTGCTCTGTCACCGCTTTGCCCACTGGCTCCACTCTCACCAAATTCACTTTTTCCCTCGATTCATTTCCCACCTAGCGCGGTTTCTCACCGGTATTGAAATTCATCCCGGTGCCCAGATTGGCAAGGGTGTGTGCATTGATCATGGCATGGGCGTGGTGATTGGGGAGACCGCGATCGTGGGAGACTACACGCTGATTTATCAGGGCGTGACCTTGGGCGGAAAGGGCAAGCAAATGGGTAAGCGTCATCCCACTGTCGGGCAGCATGTCGTGGTAGGAGCAGGCGCAAAGGTGCTGGGAAATATCCAGATTGGCGACCATGCTCGGATTGGCGCTGGCTCAATTGTGCTGCGGGATGTGCCGTCCCATTGCACAGCCGTGGGTGTACCAGGACGCAATATCTGCCGCTCTGGTACCCCTGCCTGCCCCCTGGATCATAACCAAATGCCCGATGCAGAATCAATAGCCATGCGAGTACTGGTCGATCGCATTGAGCAACTAGAACAACAACTCCAGATGCTGTTACCAGACAAACTCTGATTCCCTTTTCTCCCCCGAACCCCGACTCTGTCCCCCGAACCTAACCCACCCATTGCATTTTGTTTGAGGTAACTCCGATGTTTTCCCTTTCTGGTGTAACGCCCAATGTCATAGATTCTACGGCTCAAATTATTGAGGTTTCGCGGATCGATCGCTGGCGCATCTGCTACCGACTGCAAGAACTAATGATTCCTTGTTGGTGTTTGCAAGATGGCACCCTGCGGGTTGAAATTCAAAGCAGTATCAGCGCTGTGCTATTGCGGAGTGTGGTACAGCAATTTGTTGCCTCTCGCCAAGAGTTGGTGAATTGGCTCGAAAGATGTCTAGACGCAGACTAAATCGCAAAGGCTGCAAGCGACAAAAGCAGCGATCAGAGTAAACAAGTAACGCAAATCAATTTATTACAAGGAATTACCTCAATGAGCATCGTACAAGCACCCGTTCAAGCCTTAGGACAAATTGCCAATAACCCAATCGCCTTGGGCACTGAAGTCACCATTCCCGTCTGTGAAGGATTGAATCTTGCCCTTGCCAGCTTTCAAGCCCTCTATTTGCAATACCAGAAACATCACTTTGTGGTTGATGGATCTGAGTTCTATTCCCTCCATGAATTCTTTCATGAGGGGGTGAATGCAACTCAGGGCTACGTACATCAAATTGGTGAGCGGTTAAATGGACTGGGTGGCATTCCCGCATCCAGCTTTGCAAAATTGGCAGAGTTAAGCTGTTTTACCTCAGAACCCGATGGGAAGTTTACCGCTCGCCAGATGGTGGAACACGATTTACAAGCTGAACAGGCAGTGATTGATTTATTGCGGCGGCAGGCAACTCAGGCAGAAAGTGTGGGCGATCGCGCCACGCGCTACATGTACGAACAAATGTTGTTGCAAACCGAAGATCGGGCATTTCATCTGGAGCATTTCTTGGCAGCCGATAGCCTGACCTTGGCATTCGTGGTTCGATAACCCTCGATAACCCAGTGTTGCTGAATAGCAGGAGGACAGCGGTGATGAACGTTAACACGCAATTGATTCAATTTCTTCGTCACGATCTGGCCGTTTCATCTACGGAAATCGACATTATGCTGCGTCATTGTGAACGGGAAAATGCACCGCTGCCGATGCTGCTGTGGAAATATGGGCTAGTGTCTTTACAGCAACTGGGTCAAATCTTTGACTGGCTAGAAGCTCAAACAAATTCTGCTCTAGATGGAGTATTCGATGGTGTACTTGCAGCTCAACCATCCTCTGTATTGGTGCAAACCAGTGTCGTAAATCATCCCTTCCCGCTCCAAAACTTTCAGCCTGAAGCTTATTCTCGTCCCAATTCAATATGATGCTGCATCTGCCTACGGAACCTCTCCTTGATAAGCTGCCGCGTATCCACATCTAGGGCGGAATGCCAAAGTATTGCAAGATCCCCCTAAATCCCCCTTAAAAAAGGGGACTTCCGGACTAAAATCCCCTCCGAAAATGCATCTCATCTGCCCCAGATTCGCTTGAGACATGGATAAGTCGTAATCGTTTTTATAAGGTTAGAATGGGAATGAAAAAGCAATTTGACAATCCAATTCAAATCAATGACACCACGTTACGAGATGGGGAACAGGCGGCTGGAGTTGCCTTTACCCTCGAGGAAAAAGTGGCGATCGCTACTTTATTGGATCGCGCCGGAGTGCAGGAATTGGAAGTGGGAATTCCAGCGATGGGACATGACGAAGCCACCGCGATCGCCACCATCAACAACCTGGGTTTAACCACCCAATTGCTGGGCTGGAATCGTGCTGTCATTGCCGATGTCCAAGCATCCATTGATTGTGGCTTGAAGCGCGTTCATGTTTCAATTCCTGTGTCGGAGGTTCAAATCGCTGCCAAATTCCAAGGGCAGTGGCGCAAAATGCTGGAACAACTGCGGGACGTGATCAACTTTGCCCGCGATCGCAGCTTAATGATTGCCATCGGGGGCGAAGATTCCTCCAGAGCCGATGCCACCTTTCTGGAAGATGTGGCGCTGTTTTCCCAGGATTTGGGAGCTTTTCGCTTTCGTTTTTGCGATACCGTTGGCATTCTCGATCCCTTAGACACCTACGAAAAAGTGCAGCGTCTGGTAAGAGCGCTCTCCATTCCTGTAGAAATGCACACCCACAACGATTTGGGCATGGCAACCGCCAATGCCTTGGCAGGCATTCGAGCCGGGGCGCAATCGGTAAATACCACTGTGAATGGATTGGGCGAACGGGCTGGAAATGCGGCATTGGAAGAAGTCGTGATGGCAGTCAAGCGGATTTATGGCATCAAGTTGGGCATTGATACCTGCCGTTTGCCGGAGTTGTCTCAACTGGTGGTGCAGGCTTCCAACTGTCCGCTGCCGCCCTGGAAAGCGATCGTGGGGGAAAACGCTTTTGTCCATGAGTCGGGTATCCATGCCCATGGAGTGCTGCAAAATCCCCAAACCTACGAGCCATTTGATCCAGCAGAAATTGGCTGGCAACATCGATTGGTCCTGGGCAAGCACTCAGGGCGGCATCTAGTGCAAAGTATCCTGCAAGAGCACGGAATGTCACGGACAGGCAATGATCTTCAATTCATTCTGGATGCGGTGCGTCGGTGTTCAACTCAGCTAAAACGAAATCTGACGATTGAGGAACTGCTAGGTTTAGCCCGCGATCGCGCTCCGACAATTCATCCCGCCAGCATTCATTAAAGTTGGTTTTGTGTACAGGTCAACATGACATTTTCACTTGGAGCTGCATCATGCAATCAGATGAAATTGAAATCGATTCTCCACCAACCTTTGATATTGGTCAGAAGGTGAGATCGTGCAAACTCATTCGCAATGACGGCACCTTTCCAGGAAAGGATATCGGCGCAACCCTGGCAAAGAAAGGCGATGTGGGCTACGTGGTCAGTATCGGCACCTTCTTGCAAAGCTCCTACATCTACGCAGTACATTTCATGACTACAGGTCACATTGTTGGCTGCCGCAAAAAAGAACTTGAACTTGCTGAGGAAATTAAATGAAAGTGATGCTCCGTCGGAATCCTGCTGGACACTTGGTTGTCTATGTTGCCAAGAAAGACTTGGAAGAAGAAGTGGTAAAAGAAGTAGAGGCAGACAGTGAAAAGATTTTCACACTGGCGAACGGCTGGGAACTAGCGATCGCCAAGTTAGAAGAGCCGATAAAGTTGCCTCAAACGGTAGAAGCTAGACGCATTGCTTAAGAGGATGTTTTAAAAGGGTCGTCTTGAGCCTCAAATACGACTCAGTGGTGCAATCTAAAATCCATAAACCCTGATTCTGTCGTAGCGGTCTCTAGGTGGTCTGAGTGGTTGGATACACCCAGGAAGACTTTTAAAACATCCTCTAAGAGATCAAATGCTTAGGAGAGCAAAATCATGGCTCACTTTGACACCAAATCACCCATGGAATTCAATTTTCAAGGTCAGTTTCTGGGCTTTGTGAGCCATGATGGGGCATGGAAATATATGCGTTTAAGGGTCTTATCGGAAGAACTACAGATCAAGATCCCGAAAGCGATGCGGCTGACTGTAGGGTCATCGCTTCAGCCCGGTGAATCCATTCAGGTCATTGGCATCAGCAAGTTCGATCGTCACGCTCATGCACCCAAACTGAAAGCAACTCAGCTCATACCGCTGACAGAAAATAGTCCTCCAATAGTGCCTGTAATCCCAACCAGACGAGCATCTTCAGCACCTCCCGCCGCTCAAACTCAGCTCAAAGTCAAACCTAAAGTGAAAGTGCTGCTCTGCCAAAAATCGGGATGCTTGAAGCGAGGAAGCAAAGGATTGTATGAGGCACTCGATCAAATACTCTGCGATCGCAATTTGCAACACCAAGTCACGATTGAACCCACGGGATGTTTAAAGTGCTGTTCTTCGGCACCAAATCTGACCATCATCCCAGTGAATCATCGTTACAAAGATGTTCGCCTTAAAATGCTGCCGCAGATCGTTGATGCGATCGCCCAAAGCCTTACAAAGCATTAAGTACTTACCCTGAATTAAAGCAGTTCTTCTGCTGTTGGCAATTTATTTATACTGCCATTAACAAGGGGCGAGTGCAAGATTTCTAGAATGTTGAATTGACCCGACCCGCTTCCGCTTGATTCACGCAAGAGAGCACCATTGAGTTCCCCGGCTGATCCCGATTTGGGCAGATGGAGGATTTTCAGGGGGAGCGTTTATGCGGTGGGTGATGGCTCTCCGTCGTTGAATCTTGGAGGTGATCCTGCGGCCTCAAGGGGCAAAAGGATTGGTTCTACTTCCCCAGCGCTGGAGGGTCGAGCGGAGTTACGGTTGGCTGCATTGGTGTCGTCGTTTAAATGTTGATTACCAGCGCTGACTTGCCTCCGCCGCAGCCTTCATTGATATTGCTATGATTCACTTGATGTTTCGCAGACTCCCACTAGAATTACGATACTTCTCTCCGTATTTCCCAACATCCTCTAAGAACTAACTGGAGAATGGCGCGGTGCATCTTTTGCAATTCAGTACCTCTCACTACTGCCGTAAAGCCCGGCTAGCCCTTGGCTACAAACAGCTGACCTACACGGTAGAGAATTTAACGCCGGGTTTGCATATCCTCAAGCTCAAACCCCTGACGGGGTTAAGCACGGTTCCGGTGTTGTTACCGCAGCAACCTGGGACAATCCTCGGAGATCAATCTGTCTCCGGAGGCGCAGCGATGCCCCAGGCGATCGCGGACTCAACCCGGATTCTGCATTTTCTAGAAACCCATTACCCTCAACCCTCCTTATTGCCGATTTCCCCGGAGCAGCAGGCAGAGGCATGGCTCTTGGAGGATTGGCTGGATGAAAGCATTGGAACAGCGACCCGCTTTGTCTACTACGATTTTCGAGCCGGAGCAGGAAAGCAGCTTGATTCTTCCCTCACCAGTCAACTATTGATTCAGCTCATCCTCAAGCAGTATGGCATTAATGCTGCAACAGTTGTTCTGGCAGCGGAGCGCCTGCAACTAGCCCTTGTCGAGTTGGGGCATCGCTGGCAATCAGGCCCCTACCTGGTGGGAGATCAGCTCAGTGTTGCCGATGTAGCCGCCGCTGCCCTCCTGAGTCCACTGGTGAGAGTGCCATTGTACCGAGACACCTTCCCTCAGATCTTTGAGCGGATTGCGGAGATTCATCACCAATGTCAGGAGCCACTACCTCCCGGTCTATGATGAGAAAGAGCGATCGCGCGTTGCTGTGTGAGGTGTATCGTCAGTGAACTATCTTTAGGACGACAGATGTGGCAGTCGTCCTGTGTAAGTCCTGCCTGTTCCAGTAGGAAACAATTGAGACTTGCGCCCTAATTTGCTACGGTTTACTACAGTTCATTAACCTTTCTTTTACATCCTCATACTTTCCATGACCCTCACCCCCGATCAAGTTGCCCGGATTATTGGGAACCAGCATCACGATCCCTTTGAAATTCTCGGTTCCCACCCCCTTGAGCAAAACGGTAAAACGATTTGGGTGGTGCGTTCCTATCTACCAAATGCAGATGCTGCCTGGGTGGTTTGCCCTGAGGCGCGCCAAGAATACCCCATGCAGCCCGTCCATCATCCCCATTTCTTTGAATGTACCGTTGACTTACCGGAATTAGCCAACTATCAAATTCGAGTCCGGGAAGGGGATCATGAACGCGTGATCTATGATCCCTACGCCTTCCAGTCCGCTCGGCTCACCGAGTTTGACCTGCATTTATTTGCCGAGGGAAATCACCACCGCATCTATGAAAAGCTGGGGGCCCACCTCATTGAAGTGGATGGAATCGCAGGTGTCTACTTCGCAGTTTGGGCACCCAACGCTCGCAATGTCTCGGTTTTAGGTGACTTTAATTATTGGGATGGGCGCAAACACCAGATGCGCAAGGGGCCAACGGGGATTTGGGAATTGTTCATTCCTGGGATCGGTGAGGGCGATCGCTACAAATACGAAATTAAGAATCAGGCTGGACATATTTACGAGAAGTCCGATCCCCATGGTTTTTTACAGGAAGTCCGGCCAAAAACCGCTTCCATCGTTACGAATCTAGATACCTACGTCTGGGGCGATCGTGACTGGATGGAACAGCGTCGCCATAGTGACCCCTTGACCCAGCCAATTTCCGTCTATGAGGTGCATCTAGGCTCGTGGCTCCATGCGGATTCCTCCGAACCTGCCCAACTGCCCAACGGAGACACCGAACCCGTTGTGATTGTCTCAGAGCTACAACCAGGAGCACGGTTTCTCACCTATCGAGAGCTTGCTGACCGCCTGATTCCCTACGTCAAAGAGTTGGGGTTCACCCACATTGAGCTGTTGCCGGTTGCAGAACATCCCTTCGATGGCTCCTGGGGATATCAGGTAATCGGTTACTATGCCTGCACCTCTCGCTATGGTAGCCCTCAAGACTTCATGTATTTTGTCGATCAATGCCATCAGCAGGGCATTGGGGTTCTAGTGGATTGGGTACCGGGACATTTTCCCAGAGATGGTCATGGCTTAGCCTTCTTTGATGGCACCTGCCTCTATGAACATGCCGACCCCCGCAAGGGGGAGCACAAAGAATGGGGCACCTTAGTGTTTAACTACGCCCGCCATGAAGTACGTAACTACTTGGTTGCCAATGCCCTGTTCTGGTTTGACAAGTATCACATTGATGGCATTCGTGTGGATGCTGTCGCCTCCATGTTGTACCTCGACTACTGTCGTCAAGAAGGCGAATGGCTCACCAACCAGTACGGGGGACGGGAAAATTTGGATGCTGCTGATTTTCTGCGGCAGATGAACCATGTGATCTTTAGCTATTTCCCTGGAATTCTCTCGATTGCTGAAGAGTCAACGTCTTGGCCAATGGTTTCCTGGCCAACCTATACCGGCGGCTTAGGGTTCAACCTGAAATGGAACATGGGTTGGATGCATGACATGCTGGATTACTTCCAGATGGATCCGTGGTTCCGGCAATTCCATCAAAACAATGTCACCTTCAGCATCTGGTATGCCTTCAGCGAAAATTTCATGTTGGCGTTGTCCCATGATGAGGTTGTCCATGGTAAGAGCAATATGCTGGGGAAAATGCCCGGTGATGAGTGGCTAAAACTGGCGAATCTGCGCTGTTTATATGCCTATATGTTTACCCACCCCGGCAAGAAAACCCTGTTCATGAGTATGGAGTTTGGGCAATGGGGCGAGTGGAACGTCTGGAGCGATCTCGAGTGGCATTTGCTGCAATATGAACCCCACCAAAAACTCAAACAGTTTGTTCAAGACTTAAACCAACTCTATCGCGACCAACCTGCCCTTTACACCCAGGAATTTCGGCAGGAAGGCTTTGAGTGGATTGATTGCAGCGATAACCGCCATAGCGTTGTTGCCTTTATCCGCAAGACGAAGGACAGTGATGATTTCGTGGTAACCGTCTGCAACTTCACCCCCCAACCCCATGCCCATTATCGGGTGGGAGTGCCCCAGCCAGGGTTCTACACAGAACTCTTCAATAGTGATGCCCGAGAATATGGGGGCAGCAATATGGGCAACCTGGGGGGCAAGTGGACGGATGAATGGTCTTACCATCATCATCCCTATTCCCTGGATCTATGCTTGCCACCCCTGGGGGTTTTAGTTCTAAAGCTCACCAAGACCGAATCTGCGATCGCCGCCGCTGATTGACGGCAAGGAGAGACCGATCGCTGATCATTTGTTCCCCTGCTGATTAGCAAGGGAGATTAGCGATCGCGTCTAGCCAGCCAGCGTCTGATTAACGCTCAAAACAGAGCAAGAGAGTCGTATCTGCTGGATCTTGGTATTGACAGGTTACGGATTGGAATCCATGGCGGTGCCCTAATTCCGTCAGGGTAATTTGGGTTTCAGGAAAATCACAGATGGTAATGTGACTTTCCACCATCTGGTATTCCTGGGGGGTGAGTCGGCTCCAATCCTGCTGTACCGCTGCCATATAACGACGGAGATAGGTTTCCCGATCCTCCTCAGGGCGGCGACAGATATCAATTAACATTAAAACCCCCGCTGGTTTGAGGAGCTGGGACAGTCGCCCCATGACCAAATCTTTTTGCGCCAGGGATAGGTGGTGCAGCGAAAAAGATACCAAAATCAAATCAAAGGGGTGCTCGTAATTTTGCACCCAATCAAAAAAGTCATCCTGCACCCAGGTGCTCTGGCAGGGCAGCGCCGCCAGATTTTCCTGGGCGATCGCTAGGGCTGTAGCCGACAGATCCACCCCTGTATAGGTGGCAATGGGGGTCTCTACCAGCGCTTGGGAGATAAATTCAGCATCTCCACATCCTAGATCTAAGAGGGAAAAAGGATGGTGAAACTGCTGCAACAGCAAGTCATGAACTACACCATAAACTTCACGATGTCCCATGTAATTGTGGTGCAGGACTTTTTGGTAGAGATGCCACTGATCATTAAAGATCTGATCGGGAGGGGTAGTCACTGCTGCCAGGGAGTTGGAGTCTGTCATAGTATCAAGGCTCTTAGACCTCTGCGATCGCCGGAGTTGCAGCTAGCTTGAGGGTGCCACTTTTCAAAGCTGCATAGAGACGATTGAGGGCATTGATGTAGGCTTGGGCAGAGGCCACAATAATATCAGTATTGGCCGCATGGCCAGAAAAAATCCGCTCCCCATAGCGCAGACGAATGGTGACTTCTCCAATTGCGTCAATGCCTGCGGTGACGGACTGCACCGAAAATTCAATCAGTTCATTGGGCACCTGCACCAAGCGATTGACGGCTTTATAGACCGCATCCACTGGCCCAGTCCCAATGGCTGCATCGGTCAGTTCCTGCCCCTCTGGGGTGCGGAGCGTCACCGTTGCCGTAGGACAGGTGCTGTTCCCACAGGAAACCTGAACCCGCTCCAAGCGGAATAACTCGGGAGCCTGCTGAATTTCGTCATTGACAATGGCTTCTAGATCCCAATCGGAAATTTCTTTCTTCTTATCGGCCAATTCCTTAAACCGCAGAAAGGCCTTATTTAAATCCTGCTCTGATAGCTCAAAGCCCAATTCTTTCAAGCGGGTGCGAAAGGCATTGCGTCCCGAGTGCTTCCCCAGGACAATCTGATTATCGGTCAGCCCAATGGACTGGGCATCCATAATTTCGTAGGTCAGCTTATGCTTTAGCACCCCATCTTGGTGAATGCCCGACTCGTGGGCAAAGGCATTGGCTCCCACGATCGCCTTGTTGGGTTGTACCAGTAACCCGGTTAGGTTAGAAACCAGGCGAGAGGTCTTATAAATCTGGCGAGTATCAATCCGGGTGAGGGGGGCTTCGGAGTCTACGGGCCGCCCCAAAAATGGATTATAGTACTGCCGTCTCACGTGGAGCGCCATCACCAATTCTTCTAAGGCCGCGTTCCCAGCCCGCTCTCCAATCCCATTAATGGTGCATTCCAGTTGCCTTGCCCCGTACTTAACGGCCTCCAGGAAGTTGGCAACGGCCAACCCTAAATCATTGTGACCATGCACCGAAATCACCGCCTGATCCACATTGGGGACATGTTCAGCAATGCCCCGAATCAAAGCTCCAAATTCTGCGGGGGTAGTGTAGCCCACCGTATCGGGAATATTAATCGTGGTGGCTCCAGCCGCGATCGCCCGTTCTAACACCTGATAGAGAAATTCTGGATCGGAGCGCCCGGCATCTTCGGGGGAGAATTCCACATCGTCGATTAACGATTTGGCGTAGGCCACCATGTCTCCTGCGATCGCCAGTACTTCCTCCCTAGTTTTCTTCAGTTTGTACTGGAGATGAATATCGGAAGTGGCAATAAAGGTATGAATACGTCCATGCGCTGCTGGCTTGAGAGCCTCTGCTGCAGCTTGAATATCCGGACGGGTTGATCGAGCCAATCCACAAATAATTGGCCCCTCTTCGGTGCCCACGATCTGGGCAATTCGACTAACTGCCTCAAAATCTCCAGGACTAGCGAAGGGAAAGCCAGCCTCAATCACATCTACCCCTAAGCGTGCCAGTTGTCGGGCAATTACCAGCTTTTCATCCACATTCAGGGTGGCACCGGGGCACTGTTCCCCATCGCGGAGTGTGGTGTCAAAAATGATAATTCGGTCTTTCTGGGGTTGCGTTTTCATGGGGTTGTAGAGCGGCAATACGAAAAGACAGGAATGGAAATTGATCGATTGATCGGATAGTTTGATATTAGCCTACTGCTTCTAGAACAGTCTTAACATCCTTCCTGAAAGCTGGTCTTCCTCCAAACACAGCTGAAACAAATCTTGGTTGCTGCACTCCTCAAAAGTGATTAAAGCTAACGGTTTCCCTAGCTGGATTCCCCCCAACGGAGGCGCTGAGAAGTTTATCGATGAAGTGCTGTAGGCGATGAAGCCAACGCTGGCGAGTTAAGCGACTTGGGGTTGGCAGAGCTGGGCCTCAAGCGCCTGTTCCTGCTGCTGCATTGACTGAATTGCCTGGGTAATAATCCTGCGCGGGTCAAGACCCTGCTGATATTGCTGTAGCCAATGCTGGGCCATATTGCCGTCTCGAAGAAGTTTTTTTCACGGGAGACAGAAAGCAGCTAAACCCATGCTGTTGAGCCAAGGGCCAACACTCTTGATACAGTTGGGCAATCCAATCTCGAGCCAAAATCGGACGCCCATCTTGCCAATGGTGCAGTTCAGCATCTAGGCTCTGGCGCGCAACCGCAGCTTCATTGGCTTGGGTGATGTCGAGTAGATCCTCACCACGGGTGGCTGTTGGCAGGCTACTGGCAGTCAGGGGATCTAATAGGGGGTCCTGGAGCAGCATCCACAGCCGTGCTTCTAGCAACGCCGTCACTGCGAGTAGCGCTAGGGGATCAACCATCAAATCACAAATCCGCAACTCTAACCGATTCAAGTTGTAGGGACGGCGATCGCCATTGGGACGTACCGACGACCACAGATGTCGGACATTCTGCATGGTGCCGGCAGCCAGCTGTTCATGGGTCCACTGGATAAAGTGGGCATGACTTTCAAATAACGGGACATGGGTTGGCGTGGCTGGGAATAACCCCCAACGGGTGGAGTGGTATCCCGTCACAGCCCCATCCAGAAATGGAGAGGATGCGCTCAGCGCCAGATAAAGGGGAGCCTCCACCCGCACCAGCCGACAGGCTCGCATCAGCACATCGGGATCACTGATGCCAATGTTAATGTGAATGCTGGCGGTTACCACTCGGGTGCCATAGGTTTGCTCAATGTAGGTGTGGTAGGCATTCCCTGGATCGGAGCGGTGGAATTTGTGGCTGTCTCCTAAGGAGAGGGTACTCCCCGGCAGAATCGTGAAGTCGCCAAGGCGATGCAGATACTTTCTCAACCGTCGGCGGGGGCTGACCAAGGCACAGAGCAGCCGTTCATAGTTACAGAGAGGGGCGGTTGTATACTCTACATTGCGGCTGTCGGGTTCCCGCACAAATCCATCGAGTGCGGCAACAATCTGATCGGACAGACCCACGATGTCACCCTGGGGCGTCCCCGTGTACATCTCAACTTCAAAGCCTTTTGATAGCTGCACGGTTTATCCTCAATTAGGTTGAGCGTTTTTCTCTTGAGTATCAGGGTGCTTGACCCCCATTCCCTAAAAAAACACCCAGTAGGATGCCTCTGGGTGTAGATTGTCGCAATTACCATTTCAGACTAAACATTGTCCTGACGAGCTGTCTCCTGTAAGTTATGGGTTGCCTCTCGAAACCTGGCGATGATTGCAATTTCAATGGCTTCAAGGACTGCAGGAAATGCCCCCTAGGTCTCGCCCCGATAGGTTAGTTGTATGATGTCGGTTGCGGATAATTTCTACTATCCTCTGAGATCGCAGTTCCACACTTCCCCCAGTTGGGTGATCTAGGCTAAGTGATGCTCGACGGCTGCAACCAGGGTATCTGTCCAGTGGTGGGCTAATTCTGCATTCACGGCTTCCACCATCACCCGGATTAAGGGTTCGGTGCCAGAGGCGCGCACCAGAATCCGTCCTTGGTCACCTAGGGCAGCTTCCGCGTGGGCAATGAGGGTCTGCAATGGGTCGCAGTTCTGCCAGTTGATGCGGCGATCACGATCCTCTACCCGGACATTTTTCAGGAGTTGGGGATAGGTTTGAAAGCTCTGGTCGATCAAGGTTGAGAGGCAGTCTCCGGACTGGCGCACCAGAGCGGCCAAGTGTAAAGCTGTTAACAGGCCATCGCCGCTGACGGCGTAGTGGCGGCAAAGGACATGTCCGGACTGTTCTCCCCCCAACATGGCTCCTTGCTGAACCATGGCTGCATGGACGTACTGATCCCCCACCGCCGTGCGCACCAGTTTTCCGCCCTGCTGTTCCCAGGCTTTCTCAAACCCCAGATTTGCCATCACAGTTGAGACAATGGTGTTTCCTGGCAATTGTTGCTTCTGGCGCAGGGCTTGTCCCCAGAGATAGAGAATATAATCTCCATCGACAACGCGACCCTTGGCATCCACCGCCAGCACCCGGTCGGCATCGCCATCAAAGGCAAAGCCAAGATTGGCATTGTAGTGAGCCACCGCAGCCTGTAAGGGACCCAGGTGGGTAGAGCCACACTGAACATTGATGCGATCTCCATCCGGGGGTGTCATGGAGACAGATCACCTCGGCTCCCGTGGCTTGAAACACTTCTGGAGCCAGCCGGGTAGCTGCCCCCCAAGCCAGATCGAGCACCACGCGCATCCCTTGAAGACTGACTTCGGAGACAATCGACTGGTGGAGCGACGCACCATAGGTTTCAACCATCTGGGGGCGGTGGCAATATTTTCCCCAATGAAAAGTTGGCGTGCCACTTAGACCGTTGCCCCGGAGAGCCGCCTCAATTTGTTGCTGTAACTGCACAGACAGCTTGGTACCATCCGCGCCAAAAATCTTGATGCCGTTATCTTCGGGAGGGTTGTGGCTGGCTGAGATCATCACCCCACCCAGGGCATGGGAAGCACTGGTCAGGTAGGCTACTCCTGGGGTGGGGCACAGTCCCAAGTTCCAAACTTCTAACCCCGCGGCGGTCAATCCTGCTGCGATCGCCATGGCGAGCATATCGCTAGAAGTGCGGGAGTCTTGCCCAACAATCACCGGGCCAAGGGAATCTCCGGCATCCCCCCGCAACACCTGTCCTGCCCAGTACCCCACCTGTAGGGCCAAGGGGGCACCCAGGAGTTCACCCACCCGTCCCCGAATACCATCGGTACCAAACAGCGGCGTTGTTGGAAGAGGAACATAACCGCCTAAACAACTATAGGTCTGGGAGCCAGATACCGGGGACTGAACCATGATGTTGTACACTCCACACAAACACACTCACATTGTGGAGAATAACATTTTCTTCCTCAGGTTCCCGCGATCTCCAATGGGTTGGATTTCTGCCCAGTCCTCTGCTGCCCTCAGATCAAGCCTTGTAATAGCAGTTCCATCTCCTCCCAGATCAGTCCCTGTTGCAGATAGCGGGGAGCTTGGGGATCATAGGGACTCTGCAATCGGTCAATTTTGAGAATTTCAGCCTCCAGGGGCAGGACAGGGACATCAGGGTCAAAGGCCGTCGGGCGAGTTAAGGAACTGGAATAGCCCCGGAAGATCACCACTTGATCCAGGTTCCCCCTCACTGAGAGGGATACCAACAACACTTCCTCAGGGTTCTGAGTGGTGTAGTGTTCGAGACGTTTTCCGATGGAGGGTAACATCAATTGTGCTCAGGGATCGATGCCCGAAAATGTTGCTGTAAAACGTGCAGTCGGGTGCAATGCCAGTAGTCAATATGGGAGCTGATCAGACCGTCTGGATTCAAGAGCAATTCACTCCAACCCGCGATCGCAATTCGAGGAGCCCAGGGTAAGGGCGCAGTCCAACTCAAGGTCCAATGGGTTTCAATGCGCTGATCCGTGTGTTGAATGTCATGGAGTTCCAACCGGGGATGGGTAAACCAGGTCTGGATTAAACCAATCATTTGTCGATAGCGATCCACACCCCGGAAACGGTTAAGGGGGTCTTGAAAGTAGACATCCGGAGCATACAGACTATAGGTCTGATCCGCTGGGAAGCGCTGATAGTCCTCGCGTAAACATTGCAAAATGTCCATGGTGGCTGACGCTCAATATATCGTTGCTGAACGTCCCTGCTTGCCCAGGCGGTAAAGAACGAAATGACCCAAATACAAAACATAGATTACCAGTCCGACAATCCCTAAGAACCCTAGGAATTGTGGGGTGGTTTTGGCATGGAACAACGCCTTAAACCCCCAGGGGGCTTCCAGCCAAACGCGACAAAAGGGGCGATCGAGCAAGCTGGTTTGTGAGGTTACGGCACAGGACAAAAAGGGAACCTGGGCGATCGCACCCAGGGCAAAATAAACGGTCATTGCCCAGCGCCAAGCCAGGAGGGTGAATTTCAGCGGACTCTTGGGTTGTTCGCGAATTTCTTCGTTCAGATCAGCCCAGAACCATAACCCCAGCGGAATTAAGATTTGCGCCAATAAGGCTGAGATAAAGCTAATGGGTAGGGCAGCAATCATTAAGTACAGTGTAATTACCAGCAAACTAGCAACCCGCCAGTAGATCACCAGCAATTTTTGAATGGCTTCAGCCTTGCGAACAAACGCCCAGACTAACAGCACCAGAGGAACCGTCACCGTAAACAAAACGGCGAGACGATAGTCAGTCCAGACCAGCGATCGCAACCAAAGCTCACTTTGCATAAATCAGAGAAGAGAAAAAGAATAGGGCGGGGAATTTCAGATCTGAGGGCAGCCAGCTGCATCCAGCCATTACCTGAAGTCATTATATATAGTGCCGGTCAGGCAGCTTAGAACCAGACAGTTAAACGCCGATGCTGGAAGCCTGCCTGACACACCATCACCCCAGAGCTTTGGGCGATGGCGATCAATTACGGGGGCAGGCTGCCCTAGGACTGGTCTCAACCAAAAAAAGCAACCTCGATCTCCTAGGTTCGGAATCTGGGTTGCTTACAAAATCCTAGGTGGTAGTTGAACTGAGGCCAGATACACCAGAGACCACTTCTTAGTCTTCGTACAGCCGACACTCCGCTGCGTCGGGGTTGTCATCACAATATTGTTCCAGAGAATTTTTGGGTTTGACTTGACGCTGGTGAGACGCCTCGGCCTGGAGTTCCTCAACCGCATCCCACGCTGCCGCACACTCAGCAGAGGTACCGCCACTCACGTCACAGACCGCACGGGCTTCGGTCAGCTCTTGTTCGATTTGTTCTTGGATATTGCTCATGGATTTTTTAGTTATCTCAGTTGCTGTTATTGAGTAAAGGAGATGTTCTCGAAGGCTCTGGCAATTGCTGGGTGGCATCAAGATATAACCAATCGCAGCCATGAACCAGTCATCTGGGTGGGACTCTCTAACTAATAGTAGTCATACACGAGACTGCACCCTTGCATCTGTACTGTGCGTTATCTTTTAAGGTTCCATCACCCATATCCAGGCCAGAGGCCGCCGAGAAAACCTGATGGTTGAACTTTACATAACTATATACTAGCAATTGATCCGGGGGTTACGGTAAAGCAGGTAAACTGAGCTGTAGAAGGCTGAACTCTAGAATCCTCAAGATGTCTATGTTTCACAAAATTCTGGTGGCCCTAGATCACTCCGCAGCGTCCCAGCGGGTCTTTAATGAAGCCCTGCAACTGGCGAAACTGCTGGAATCCCATCTCTTATTACTACATATCCACTCCTCGGAAGAATACGGTTACCCGATGATGTGGGTGACCCCCAGTATTGGCAGTTCCTACCCTGGGGTCTACGACCAGCTTGTGGATAGCTACCTGAAGCTGCGGGAAACGTTTGAGCAGCAAGGTCTGGAACTTCTGAAATCTCAAGCAGCAGTCGCGATCGCCGCTGGCATCACCACCGAGTTCTCCCAAAATACCGGGGAACCCGGCCCTCGCATCTGTGATCTGGCTAAGAATTGGGAGGCTGATTTAGTAATTGTGGGTCGCCGGCAACAACATGCCCTGAGTGAGTGGTTCTTTGGCAGTGTGAGCAACCACGTCTTGCACCATGCCCCCTGCTCGGTACTGGCGATTCAGGGACAAACTGAGCCGCAGGAGACTGTTGCACAATCTTGATCTCAATGCCAGGGAAGAGCCACGTCATCTTAGTGATTAGCGACCTCAGCCTCTACCCTCTTCGGCAAGTCTGGTTTTTGTCCCCTAAAATTTAACCACCAAAGCAATGACGGCAGCAAAAGCACCAAGTGTTGCCAAGCCAATCCCAGCCATCTTCAGCTCATGAAGTTGGATGGCTCGTTGGGTCATCCGTTCGATGTTGTCGCGAAAGTCCTCAACAATGTCAAGTTGAGTGTCAGACAGCTCTTTAGAGGTGTGGATGGGTTGCAACATGTGACAGGGTATTGATTGAATTTAGGATTACTACGAATTTTTATAAGGATATTACAGATAAACGGGAATCGAAAAGGACTATGTTGTTTTATTAAGTATTAGTGCGGTGCCAACCCGTTATTGATCCTGAATTGAGAATGTTGGGGAATGCTCAAAAACTTTTGGTACGCCGTTGGGTTAAGTTCTCAGATCATTGGTCAACCCAGGCCAGTGACCCTATTGGGACACAAGATTGTCCTTTATCGCAATCCAGCTGGCGCAGTGGTGGCACTAGAAGATCGTTGTGCCCATAGGGGGGCGGCGCTTTCGGGGGGTTGGGTTGAGGGAGATTGTCTGCGTTGCCCCTATCACGGATGGGAATATCAGAGCGATGGTAGCTGCATTGAAATTCCAGCCAATCAACCCAACGTGGTAATTCCAAAGCGTGCCCGACTTGCTACCTATCCGGTACAAGAGCAATATGGCCTGGTTTGGCTCTTTTTGGGGGATCTCCCAGCCCCAGAGCATCCCCCGATTCCCCCGTTGCCGGAATATGACGCTCCCGATTGGCGAGCCATCCACGGTGAAGCAGTGTGGAATGCCCACTTTACAAGGGTTACCGAAGGGAATATGGACAGTTCCCACGCCCCCTTTGTCCATTCCGCATTCTTTGGCAACCGGGACGAGGCACAGGTAGAGGATTACCAGGTGGATCTTCAACCTTGGAGTGTGAGTGCCTTAACCGTCTCTAAGCCGCCCAAACCTGTGGGCTTACTAAAACTGCTGTTGAAACGCCATCGGCCCACTACCAGTGCGATTTTGACAGCCTATCTCCCTGGGATTAATCGGATCGATGTCGATTTTAAATTCCAGGGCTATCGATTTATTTATTTCGGTGCCAACACCCCCGTTGATGAAAATACAACGATTACCCGCTGGATTGGCTTGCGTAACTTTTTCACGGCTGCCTGGGCTGATGGCAACTCCCGTAGCAATGTGATCAAAACCTATCTAGAGGATCGCCATGTGATCGAAACCATGCGGCCTAAAATTGTCCCCTTTGATGGCAAGACAGAAGTCCTGGTAGCTTCTGATGCCCTGCAAGTCGGCTACCGCAAGCTTCTGAAACAATGCGTCGATCGCGGTTGGATGATCTAGATCTAGGCGATCGCCCCCTCTGTCATTTCCTGTGGGTGGGGATGTAGTTAGCGGTCTATTTGTTGCTCTATCATCGGTGCATTCCCTAGGTCTACGTCCTCGATTGATCCAGCCTGTTCCCCCAAAAACTATCAACCTCAAGGAGGAGATCAAAAATGTTGAAGAATTTTTGGTATGCCGTGGAATTGAGCCATGAGGTGACTCAGAAGCCCAAACTCGTGACCCTGATGGGACGGGAGTTTGTCCTCTACCGCGAACCTCAGGGAACAGTGGTGGCTCTGAATAACCAGTGTGCCCATCGCGGGGCATCTCTGGCCGGGGGCTGGACAGAAGGCAACTGTATTCGCTGTCCTTACCATGGCTGGAAGTATCAGGCCGATGGAGCCTGTCTGGAGATTCCGGCCAATCAGCCGGGGGTTCCCATCCCCAAGCGGGCGCGGGTAAATGTCTATCCCGCCGAGGAAAAAAGTGGGTTTGTCTGGATTTACTACGGCGATCAAGCTGCATCGGAGCGACCTCCCGTACCGGATTTGCTCCCTGAACTCAATGATCCCAACTGGCGACCCGTGTATGGCGAATATACCTGGGATGCCCACTACACGCGGGTGATTGAAAGTAACTTAGATGTTTCCCACGCGGCTTATGTCCATCCCCCCTTCTTCGGCAACCGCGATCGCGCCGTGGTCGGGGATTATGAGGTGCGATTAGATGACTACAGTGCCACGGCTGTCGTTAAGGCTCCGGCACCGAAGCGGAAAACCCTCTTAAAATATCTCGGACAGAATCAGGAGCGCTACTCCATCGCCAGGATCTCAGTCTATATGCCCACCATTAACCGCATTGAAATCGACTTTGGCTTTCGAGGGTTCAAGTATATTTACTTCACCACCAGTTTGCCAATTGACGAAAAGACCACTCTGGCAAAATACATTGGCCTTCGCAACTTCCTCAAGTTTCCTTGGGCGGATGGCAACTCGCGCCAAAATGCGGTGGCTACCTACTTAGAAGATCAATTAATTGTCAAAACCTGTTACCCCAAGGCAGCTCCCACAGATCTGAAGCAGGAACTATTGGTCGGCTCCGATGGCTTGATTATTGGTTATCGCAAGCTCCTGCGACAATACCAAGAAAAGGGTTGGGAACTAGATGAATGGCAACCGACTCACCCGAGGCACACCCATGCCCCTGCCCCCGTTGTTGAACCTGTTTTAAACCTTTGAGGAGATTCTTGATGCTATTAAAAAATTTCTGGTACGCGGTGGAATTTAGCTCGGCGATCGCTGCTAAACCGGTACAGATTAAATTGATGGACTACAACTTCGCTCTCTATCGGGATACCCAAGGTCAGGTTGTGGCGCTGAAAGATCAATGTGCCCACCGGGGGGCGGCGCTCTCACCAGGTTGGGTTGAAGACAACTGTTTGCGCTGTCCTTACCACGGCTGGAAGTACCAGTCTGATGGGGTCTGTGTGGAAATTCCCGCCAATCAGCCGGGGGTTCCCATCCCCAAGCGGGCGCGAGTTGAGACCTATGAGGTTCAAGAAAAATATGGCTATGTCTGGTTGTTTTTCGGTGATTTACCCGCAGCAGAGCGTCCCCCAATTCCAGACTTTCCTCAGTTTGCCGATCCAAAATTACGCTGTGTTTATGGGCAATATACCTGGAATGCTCACTACACCCGTACCTTTGAAAATACAATTGATTGCTCCCATACCCTCTTCCTCCACAAACGATCTATTGGGGTGACCAATGAAGCCAGAATTGAAGACTTCGATGTCGAGATGGGAGAATGGGGAGCAAAAGCCACCCTCGACATCAACATTCGACGCTTACGCGGTGTTTGGAGTTGGATTTCTCGCAACAATCCTGAGACCCAGAGAACCTATCAATTTTTTCTCCCCAACATTACCTTTATTGGTCTCAAGTTTGGGAGTTTTCAACTAGATACCTTTATTGCCCATGTGCCCGTGGATGAGACAACAACCATTACTAAATGGGCATTTTTGCGTAACTTCCTGACCTTACCATTGATGGATGGTAGTACCCGCAAGATGGGAATTAAGCTGTTTCAAGAAGATGGGGCAGTGGTGAAAACTCAATTTCCAGGCCCGGTTCCCTTAGATTTACAGACTGAGTTGCTGGCTGCTTCCGACGCCACGATTTTGGCCTATCGGAAACTCTTGAAAAAATGCCAAGAACAGGGTTGGGTGATTGAACCACACCCCCCGATGTCTGTTGCGGAAAATCCTGCCATCAAGCAACTTCAGGAGTTAGGCAGTTGAACTCAAATCATGGCATTTCAACCGTTGTTTCCCATTGTGAATGTGACCATTCTTGACCGTGTGGGAAGAGGCACAACTAGGACAGACAGGCATAGGAGCACAACACCGTGAAACTCTACTTCTCCATCATTAAATCTTGAGCACTACCAACAGGCTATGGGTAAGTTGGAACAACGGATTCAGCGACTTCCTAATTTGCCAAAGTGGTTTGTGGAAATTACGGGTAAACTAACTTGACTATTGGATCATCTTTTTTTGGAGTTCTCTAAACCCACAACCAGTTGTAGGATAGAAAACAACAAGTTCAGAACACTACTGTAAGTTGCTTCTTTGCAGAAGGCTTTTCTACTCCAATGATTTTTTGCAACAGAAATGATTTTTTTGCAACAGAACCTTTCGGTTAGATCTAGTCCGGGACAACGACCGACGGAAAAAGGGAAAAGCGAGATCCATGAGCAAAATCAGACAGAGTGAGCAAGAGCTAGAGGCAGCAGCGGTTTCGGAGGATGCAAATCAGCTCGTATTCTGGCTGAACGGGGATAGGATGGGGCTGACAAATCCCGATCCCACCGTTCTGTTGGTGGAGTACCTACACAGTATTGGCTTGACGGGGACTAAAGTAGGCTGCGGTCAAGGGGGGTGTGGGGCCTGCACAGTGATGCTCTCCCAACTTGCCCCTGGGACAGGCCGCCCGGTGCACCGGGCGGTAAATGCTTGCCTGCGCCCCTTGTGCGCTGTGGATGGGATGATGGTAACCACCATTGAGGGGATTGGCAATGTTCATAGCCAACTTGATCCGACCCAGTACCTGATCGCGGCTAACAATGGGACACAATGCGGGTTTTGCACCCCTGGTTTTGTGATGAACACCCATGCCTTGCTGCAACAGAAACCGATGGCCTCTCAGCAGGAGATTGAAGATATTTTTGGAGGCAATCTCTGCCGATGTACAGGCTACCGACCCATCCTACAAGCCATGCGAACCCTGGCCCAGGACTACGAGGCCAGCCAGGATAACACGCCAAGCTGTCTGATTGATCCGGCTTTCCCGATGCAGTCGCGTTCGCAACTGGCGACGATCGACCTAACGGCCTTGACCCCCCGCCAATCAACCGCCCCGTACTCTACAGTTCAGCGGCAGTGGCCAGGAGTGGTATCGACCTGCGACGATCTCTGAGGCGCATCGACTCAAAAAACAGTTTGTTGAACAGGCGGGTCGGCAGCAGGTCAAACTCGTCTTTGGTAATACTGGCTCCGTCCTCTATCCCCAGGAAAAACCTCGGTATTTGATCGATATTTCGGCGATCGCAGAATTGGGCCGGATCAGCGAACATGCAACGGGCCTAGAGGTCGGGGCAACCGTTTCAATTCAGCACCTGATTGATGTCGCCACCGCTGTCATTTCCCGTCGTGCCGCCGACGAGACCACGGGGCTGCAAGCCTTAACCCGGCACGCGATTTTAATTGCCGGTTATCAGGTGCGATGTGCGGGCAGCGTTGCCGGTAATATCTTCATCACGCGAGACCATGCCAACCACGGTGCCCCCTTTCCCTCCGACTTATATACAATCCTGGCGACGCTGGGGGCTACTATCACGATCGGTTCCCAAGCCTATACCAACGGTGTTCAAACCTTTCTCCTGATCCAGATGCCCGCCGTGGATACCCTACCCCCGGACGCCATTATCCTCTCTTTCTATTTGCCTTATACCCGCCAGGGCGAGTTTGTACAAACCCATCGGGTGGCTCGTCGGCTCCAAATGGCCCATCCGATCGTCAATGCTGGCTTTCGACTGCGCCCGAATGGAGAGGGCCGTGTCCTCGAAGATGAAATTACCCTGATCTTCGGGGGACTAGCTGCCATGACCTACCGTGCCTCCAAAACTGAGCAGTTCCTAGTCGGCCAGATCTGGAATCAAGAAACCCTGTCCTCCGCCTTGGTTGTGTTGCAACAAGAAGTGCAGGAATGTACCTTGCCCATGACGGAAGAAGGGATCAGTACCGATTATCGTTGCCAGTTGGCGGTGAACCTGTTCTACAAGTTTTTCCTCCACGTTGCGGCGGCGATCGATCCGCAGCAGGTCGCCCCAGCAAACCGATCCGCTGCGATCCCCTATCACCGACCCCTCTCTTCAGGCAAACAGTTGTTCACTGCGTATCCAGCCCTCTTCCCCTTGACCCAACCGATCATCAAACGGGCGGCCTTTGTCCAGGCCTCCGGTGAGGTGAAGTACACCCAGGACTTATCTTTACCGGCGGGGGGATTGCATGCCGTCATCGTCAAAAGTACGCGCCCCCATGCTGATTTCTCTTTCACCCAGCAAACCCCTAACCTAGAAGCATTACAAACATTACTGCGAGAACGGTACGCAGACTTTCATACCTTGATCACCCGGGCGGATATTCCAGAGGATGGTACTCACTTAATTGGTCTGGGGGAGGATGATCCGGTGTTCAGTGAGGGCAGAGTCACCTGCGTGGGTGCACCGATTGGGTTGGCTGTCGCTGCTAGCCTAGCGACAGCCAAAGCCGCAGCAACGTTCATTGAACAGGACTGTATTGCCTATACCGATCTGCCCGCTGTTCTCACCCTCGAACAAGCGATCGCCGAAGACACTGCCCTACCGATGATCCGTCGGGCCGCCGATCCCGATGAAGATGTGCAACAGCGCATCCCCTCCTTGACTAGGGCCGGTAGTGATCTCGATTGGCTCCAGAACCCAAAGCTGCCTCTGGAGGATACCGAAGTGGCGATCGGCTCAGTCAGCACAGGGGGGCAAGCTCACTTTTATTTGGAAACCATGTGTGCCCTGGCGATTCCCGGTATGTATGACCAGATTACCGTCTATAGCTCAACCCAAAACCCCAATGGCGATCAAAGCCGGATCGCGCGGGCTTTGGGGATTCAGTCCAACCAAGTAACGGTGATTGTCGAGCAAATTGGTGGCGGTTTTGGGGGCAAGCAGCACCGGGCCAGCTTGGTCGGGGCCCAGGCGGCTGTGGCGGCCCGCAAACTGAACCGACCCATCCGCCTGCTCTACGATCGGGCTACCGATATGTTAATGGTTGGCAAAAGACACCCGTACCAAGGCAACTACCATATTGCCTACACCCGGCAGGGACTGTTGAAAGGATTGCATCTGGATTTAAAGTCAGATGCAGGGGACACCTACGACTGTTCGTTTGCGGTCATGGATCTGAGCCTGCTGCAATCCGATGGGTGTTACCAGGTGAATACGTTCCAGGCCAATGGCACCGTCTATCGCACCCATAAACCCAGTAACACAGCTTTTCGCACCTTTGGTAGCGTCCAGCCCTACGTGATCTTTGAAGATGCGATCGAACAGGTTGCACATCGGTTGAGTCAAACCCTGGGTCGGCGAGTGCTGCCGGAGGAGATTCGTCGTCAGAACCTATACCGAACCGGTGCGATCGAAGCTGGCGGAAGGGGTTGCGACCAAACTCACTTTGGCCAGGATCTTACCTTTTGTAATATCCGTGAGATCTGGGACAGTCTGTACCAGTCGTCGGAGTTTGAAAAGCGGGCCGCAGCAGTGGATCACTTTAACCAATCCCATCGCTGGCGCAAGCGGGGTATTGCTATGATTCCGCAGAAATATGGCATTGCCTTTACGGAACCCCGGGGTTCTCTGAATGCTTCTAGCGCCCTAGTGAATGTCAACATGGCGGATGGATCAGTGGTGATCAGCCATGGCGGGGTGGAAATGGGCCAAGGTCTCAATACCAAGATCGCTCAATTGGCAGCCAATACCCTGGGAATTCCCCTAGAAATGGTGCGGGTGACGGGCATTAACAGCGATGCGATCGTCAATGCCCCAGCAACGGCGGCATCCACTGGCTATGACTTAAATGGCGGCGCGGTGGAGTTAGCTTGTCGTACCCTCCGCACCCGCCTAGAGAATTTTTGCCGCGACATGGAGCAGTTTCATCCCCAGGATTGCATTCAGGACTGGCGGCATGATTGGGCCAACCGTTGGCGGCAAATTATCTTTAAGGCCTGGTTCAACCGGGTGAATCTGAGTGCCGTCGAACTCTACAAAAGCCCCCATTTTGTCGGCCTAAGTCAGCGCAATCCCCAGGGTCAACCGTTCCTCTATTTTGTCTACTCGGCCTCCGTCAGCGAGGTTGAGATTGATGTTTTGACCGGGGAGTTCACAATCCTGCGGGCTGATATTCTTTACGATTGCGGCAAGTCGCCTAACCCGGCGATCGATATTGGCCAACTGGAGGGGGCTTACGTGCAAGGGGTCGGCTTCGCTACGACCGAAGAATTGGTCTATGACCAAAATGGTAGTCTGGTCACCGATAACATTTGGAGCTACAAGCCTCCCTGCACTAAGACCATTCCCCTTGATTTTCGAGTCAGCCTGCATCCAGTGAACGAGGAGCGCAATACTCAAGAGGTGCTGGCAGAAAAGCAGGCAGTCAAATCCTCTAAAGCGGCAGGCGAACCGGGGTTAACCCTAGGCATCTCTGCTTATTTTGCGATTAAACGAGCTGTCATGGCGGCGCGTCGAGAACTAACCGGGAAGGATGACTGGTTTAGTCTGGATTTACCGGCTACTTGTGAACGAATTCAGACCCATTGTGGGGTCACAACCACTTCCCTGGCGTTGCATATTCCCAATTCCCAGGGAGAAGCCAGATGATCACCGCCGATCAGGAGCGATTTATGCGTCGCGCGATCGCACTATCGGCCCAAGCCAGTCTGGAATATGGGACTGGTGGCCCCTTCGGGGCGCTGGTGGTCAAGGACAACAGGATTGTCGCTGAGGGAATGAACCGGGTGATGGCCAGTCATGACCCGACCTGGCATGGCGAAATGGAAGCGATCCGTTTGGCCTGCATTACCCTCCAAAGGTCTGATCTGAGCGGCTGCACCTTATACACCCCCAGCGAACCCTCCCCATGAGCGACTCTACCCCGTCCCCCGCCAGTGCGATTCCAGATTTTTTACGCGAGGTGATCACCGATCAGCCCCCCGCCAGCGATCGCGACGTTGCTGAGCAGGCAATTTTGGATCTCAACGCTTCCATGATGCAATTTTATGATCAGTCCCTAGAGAAGTTTAAGCAAAATCTGCTCGATCGCGCCCCCGTCATTCTGGCCCTGTTTACCGGCGCAGGGGGGCAGATGATTCTGTATCGCCCTGGCCATGATCCTGAGGTGGCTCCACCGGTGCCGATCGTGTATCAGTTGGCCAAGTCAGTTGGCCACAGCACCATGGCCATTTATCAGATTATATTTCCCTACTTGGCAAACCCAGCGGCCAATCCACTGTGGCGGCTCCCTCTAAGGTTGTATCGCACCCAAAACCAAATCGCCCTCGATAGCCTGGCGGCTTTGGACATTTCTGAAAATGACCGAGGGGTGCTGCGGGCTATTCTGGAACGCAATCTGACATTTATGGATACCTGTCTTGAGCAGGGAACCTATAGCTATGAAGCGGCAGAGACATTCATCCGTGACTGTGCCCCCTACTCGATCAAAACGATTGATATTGGCTCATCTGCCCAGGTCGGACATTGGATGAAGGTGGTCGAAGACTGGAAGCGGCAATTGGGCCCAGACTGGCAGCACACCTACGCTTTGAGTAATACGCTTTACGTGACACGCCAAAATAACATTTTGTTCTCCGTCCTAGTTCAGTTCATGGGCACTGAAACCATGGGCGATCGACTGTTGTTAATTGAGACTGCCGAATTTGAAACCACCCCCGCCAAGATGCTGGATGTCCTCACCCGCATCATCGCCGATCGCGCTGTGGGTATGGTGTTCTTCCGCAACTACTTTGCTATGGATGTGGAATTGCTTGGCGGTGGCGGTCGCAGGGCGATCGAGTTTGAAATGAACCAACGCGGGTTGCCGCCCCTATTGCCCACCTTAGCGCCATTCCGTTCCAATGCCTGGCCCTGGAAAACCGACCCGACCCAGGGCGAGGGGCCGGCTACGTTAGAAGATATACCCCAGTGGGCTAATAGTCGCTGTCCTTTTCATTAAGTCATGTTACGTAGAACCGGAACTGCCTCTCATCCCCCCACACCTACTCCCCATGGGGAGTAGGAAAAGTTTTCTCTTGTCCTCTCTGCCATTCTGTTTTCTCGTTCTGTGAAAGGCTAGGGTGAGGGCTTCAAACTTATCCGCGTAACATGAGTCATGAATTAAATTGCCCTGGCTCGATCACCGTTTTTGCCTAACACTCTCCCCATGATCTGATCAGGATTTTTTTAGCAGATGACTTGATGACGACCCTCGATTTTTATCGACAATTAGCCCAAAACTTGATCCAAACTGCGGTGGTTGTAGCCACGGTCAGTCGGGTGAGTGGATCAGTACCAAGGGAGGTGGGGGCCAAGATGATCATCTTTGGACAAGGTGACACCCATGGCACAATTGGCGGAGGGGCGGGGGAAGCCAAGGTGATTCAGCAAGCGATGGGAGTGCTCTCGACCGGGATTGCCCAGCCGGTAGAGATTGACCTATCGGGTGCGCCCCAGCGGCCAACCGAAGGCATTTGTGGCGGACAGATGCAGGTTTGGCTGGCCCCTTGGAGCGGCATAGCTGCGATCGCCCTAGTCCGTAAAATTTTGGCAGCCCTAGAAGCAGGCGAATCGGCTATTTTAGTCACCCCTTTAACCACCACTCAGAGGCCGTACTTGGTGGCAGTCCCGCCTCCACCTTCCCCCGATGCCTTGGTCGAAATCTTAACCCCGCCCCCACCCTGTTAATTGTAGGTGCCGGCCATGTGGGTGAACAGGTCGCAAAAGTTGCCGATCAAATTGGATTTCAAATCGCTATCCAAGACGATCGCCCCCAGTGGGCCGATCCCGATCGATATCCCAAAAACAGTCAGATTTTTGATGCCATCCCCATGGCGATCGCGCACCTGGCCGATCAGTCTCAACTTTATGCGGCCCTGGTCACCCGAGGTTATTCCTACGATTTGGCCGCGCTGACGGCGTTAATTCAACGGCCGATTCCCTGTATTTACATTGGAATGATTGGCAGTGAACAGCGCATTCGGCAAGTTTACCAATCTCTCAAAAAAGCAGGCATCTCCCCCCAATATTTGCAATCCATTTTTGCCCCAATCGGGTTGGATATTGGTGCCCTGACCCCAGCAGAAATTGCAGTTAGTATTGCAGCAGAACTAATCTGGGTGCGGCGAGGAGGCAGCGGCCGTCCCCTTCGCGATCACATCCCAGAGCAGCATAAGCCTAGCGTTTGACCAGACGACGGGCAGTAGCCGCTGCAAATGCCTCATAGAGGGAGGCTAGTTTGTATTTGAGGCTATAAAGCCTACCCTTTTAAAACGTCCTCGCAGGCGTTGCAAAAGGCCCAACAACGCCTGCGAAACTTAAACCAAAATGATATTCAAGAGCTAAAAAATCTCCGACAGCAGGTTCGACAAAAGCTTAACCAAACCCATGACCCAGCCCAGAAAAAGCACTACAAAGCCGAATAGAAGTACCCCTGCTGTCCCGATGCTCCGACGGCGGTCTTGGAACAACACCGATCTTAGGAATTGCCCTTTCCCAAAACGATTGCATTAGGCTAGGATATGTGCCCCTTCATTGATCAACCAAGATGATGCGACGGATTGCAGATGTACTCAAGCAGGGCCAGCCCGATGAAGCCATAGAAGTTCAGGGCTGGGTTCGGACCAAACGGGAATCTAAGGGATTTTCCTTTCTCGAAATCAATGATGGGTCGGCCTTAGCAAATCTCCAAGTGGTGTTCCCTGAGCAACTGCCCAACTATGTCGATCTGATCAAGCGGCTCAACACCGGGGCCTCTCTCCAAGTCGCAGGAGTGTTGGTCGCCTCTCCAGGAAAAGGCCAACGCATCGAACTCAAGGCAGCAACAGTCACCCTTTACGGTGAAGCCGATCCAGACAGCTACCCACTGCAAAAGAAGCGTCACTCCTTTGAGTTTTTACGTACCCTGGGTCACCTTCGCCCCCGTACCAATACCTTAGGTGCTGTCTTTCGCGTCCGCAATGCCTGTGCGACAGCGATTCATCAGTTCTTTCAACAACGGGGCTTTCTCTGGGTGCATACCCCGATCATCACCACCAGTGATTGTGAAGGTGCGGGGGAAATGTTTACCGTTACCAGTCTCGATCTGAAGCAAGTACCCCAAACTGAGACTCAAGGGGTGGACTACAGCCAGGACTTTTTTGGCAGACCTGCCTATCTAACGGTCAGTGGCCAGCTCGAAGCCGAGATTATGGCCTTGGCTTTCACGAATGTTTATACCTTTGGCCCCACTTTCCGCGCCGAGAACTCAAATACCTCCCGACACCTGGCAGAGTTCTGGATGGTGGAGCCAGAAATGGCCTTCTGCGATCTAGAGGGGGATATGGATCTAGCCGAGGCGTTTTTGAAATATGTGTTTCAGTACGTGCTGGAACACTGCTCAGAGGATATGGCCTTTTTCAACACCCGGATTGATAACTCGGTGCTAGCCACCGCTGAGAATATTGTCAGCCATGAGTTTGTCCGGCTCACCTACACCGAGGCGATCGCCCAACTGCAAAAGAGCGATCGCAGCTTTGAATATGCCGTTGAGTGGGGGCTAGATCTCCAGTCGGAGCATGAACGCTACCTGGCGGAGGAATTGTTTCAAAAACCCGTGATCGTCACCGACTATCCAGCTCAGATTAAGGCTTTTTATATGCGTCTCAGTGAGGATGGCCAGACAGTGCGGGCCATGGATATTCTGGCTCCTAAAATTGGCGAAATCATTGGAGGTTCCCAGCGGGAAGAACGTCTGGAGGTGCTGGAACAGCGGATTCGGGCGCAGGGACTCGACCCAGCCATTTACTGGTGGTATCTGGATCTGCGACGCTACGGCACGGTCCCCCACGCGGGGTTTGGCTTAGGCTTTGAACGGTTGGTGCAGTTCATGACCGGGATGACGAATATTCGGGATGTGATTCCCTTTCCCCGCAGCCCCCTGAATGCAGAGTTTTAACCCACAATTCCCCCAGGGCACCAGGGGATTGCCAGCAGCGTTAGACTGGGTAACTGAATCCCTGAACGTTAACGCATGGCTCTTTTGACGCTGCGATCGCTGAAAAAAGACTTTGGCATCAAAGAAATCCTACGGGATGCCAGCTTCAGCCTGGATGAAGGCGACAAGGTGGGATTGATTGGCACCAATGGCTCTGGCAAATCCACCTTATTAAAGATGATGGCCCGCCTGGAGCCCATTGATGGCGGCGATCTATGGGTGAATTCAGGTGCCAAAATTGTCTATCTGCCGCAACAACCCGATCTCGACAACCAGCGCACGGTCTTAGAACAAGTGTTTGCTGACAGTGGCGACCAAATGGCCTTAGTACGGGAATATGAGGAGCTGTCGAATCAACTGGCCCATGGGCAGGGAGATGCGACGACGCTGATGGCTCAACTGTCGAGGGTGTCTCAACGGATGGAAGTTGAGGGCGCTTGGGAACTGGAAACCAATGCCAAAATCATTCTCACCAAGCTAGGTATTGAGGACTTCGAAGCTCGGATTGGAGATTTATCGGGGGGCTATCGCAAACGCATTGCCCTGGCCACAGCTCTGCTAGCAGCTCCAGATGTGCTGTTAATGGATGAACCAACGAACCATTTAGATGCCCTCTCGGTGGAGTGGCTACAGAGTTACTTGCATCGCTATCGAGGGGCATTGCTGCTAATCACCCACGATCGCTACTTTTTAGATCGGGTAACAAATCGGATTCTGGAAATTGATCGGGGGGAGCTTTACGCCTACTCCGGCAACTATGCCTATTATCTAGAGAAAAAACGCCGCCGCTGAGGAGGTTGCGGTTAGTAACCAACGCAAACATGCGGGGGTATTGCGACGGGAGCTAGAATGGCTGAAACGAGGCCCTAAGGCCCGTAGTACCAAACAAAAGGCCAGAATCGATCGCATTCGAGACATGCAAACCCAGGAATTTAAATCAGTCCAGGGGAAGGTTGACATTTCTACGGTTGGACGACGTATTGGCAAGAAAGTCATTGAGTTAACCAACCTTTGTAAGGGTTACAGTGTTCAAATGCCCGAAGGGGGGGTATGGTCAAAGGACGCTGATTAAAGACTTCACCTACAGCTTTAATCCTGAAGATCGGATTGGCATTATTGGTCCCAATGGGGTAGGTAAATCGACCCTGATGGATATGATCACGGGGAGAATTCAGCCCGACTCCGGCACCGTTGAAATTGGTTCCACGATTCATATTGGCTATTTTGACCAACACTCGGATGATCTGGCTCCCCATGACAATTTAAGAGTTATTGACTACCTCAAAAGTGTTGCAGAATTAGTCAAAATTGCCGATGGTAGCATTATTACTGCCTCTCAAATGCTAGAGCGTTTCCTGTTCCCAGCCAACCAACAGTATGCCCCCATCCACAAACTCTCTGGAGGTGAAAAGCGGCGACTATTTTTGTTGCGAGTGCTGATGAGTGCCCCCAACGTATTAATTTTAGATGAACCCACCAATGATCTAGATGTCCAAACCCTCGGGGTGCTTGAAGAGTATTTAGAAGATTTTAATGGTTGTGTGATTGTGGTTTCTCACGATCGTTATTTTCTCGATCGCACCATTGATACCATTTTTGCCTTTGAGCCAGATGGCAGCCTCCGCCAGTATCCTGGAAACTATTCCGTTTATCTAGATTACAAACAAGCAGAAGAAATCGCGGCAGCAAAACGCTTGACAGCAGAAGCTCAGCTGTCAAAGCTACCCTCCGAGACCCCTGTATCCTCACCAACTACTGAGACGAAGTCTCGTAAACTTTCCTTCAAAGAAAAGCGGGAATATGAGACCCTCGAAGCTCAAATTCCTCAAATGGAAGCAGAAAAAGAGGCTCTAGAGAAGCTGCTCTATCATCATCCTCCCAGCGGTTTCAGCGAAGTCCAAAAACTATCAGAGCGGCTCACAACCTTGAGTCAAGCAATTGATACTGCCACCGATCGCTGGTTAGAACTGGCCGAACGTCAAGATTAAGGGAATCTAGCCACAAGTGTTACCTTGAATGTAGTCAAACATTTAAGGCAGATTGAGGCATAAATGAAAGCATTGGTAGCAGGAGCAACGGGTGAAACCGGTCGTCGCATTGTGCAAGTATTGGTGCAGCGACAGATTCCGGTGCGGGCACTGGTGCGAGATCTCGCACCAGCTCAGACAATTTTGCCCCCAGAAGCTGAACTTGTAGTGGGCAATGTCTTAGACCCGAAAAGCTTGGCTGCTGCGCTCACCGACTGTACGGTTCTACTATGTGCCACAGGTGCCCGCCCCAGCTTTGATCCCACTGGCCCTTATCTAGTGGACTACGAAGGCACCAAAAACTTGGTGGATGCAGCCAAAACCGCTGGCATTGTCCACTTTGTTTTTGTTTCATCCCTGTGCGTGTCGCAACTTTTCCATCCCCTCAACTTATTCTGGCTGATTCTGGTCTGGAAAAAGCAAGCGGAGGAGTATCTCCAGAAGAGTGGGCTGGCCTATACGATCGTGCGACCGGGGGGACTCAAAAATGAAGATAGTTCCCTGCCCTTAGTGATCGGTCAGGCTGACACCCTCTTTGAAGGCAGTGTCCCCCGTGCCAAAGTCGCGCAAGTCTGTGTTGAAGCCCTCTTGCAGCCGGCAGCTCGGAACAAAATTGTGGAAATCGTTGCCCAAGCGGATGCACCTGAAAAGCCTTTGACTGAATTATTCGCCAGTGTGGCTTGAGCCATCGCTGGTCTGGGCTAGCTGTTCCTGGGATGCTCTGGCTTAGATCTAGCGAGAGGTTCGACCTATTGTTGGTTGCCTCTATCAAATAGCTAGCACAGTAGGGTAAGATGAAAGACGTTGCTTAAAATTAGGGTCGCTAACTCAACGGTAGAGTACTCGGCTTTTAACCGATTAGTTCCGGGTTCGAATCCCGGGCGACCCATAAGCTTGACTTGATTGGCGATCGCGCCTTGTTAGGCTCAGATTGCCCACCGCTGCTGAAACCGATCAGGATTTGAAATTTGGGGAGTCAACCGCGGGAAGCATCCCATTCTGACGCGGTCGCCCACGGCATTGAAGCCCACGAATCCTTGTTGATCACCTATGAAGCAACTGGAGAAATTTTGCCAGAACCCAATCCGCTGATGTGATGACGTCTGACCTAGCATCTATCCTACCAATCGGGGTAAGTAATGTTATCACCTGACAAAAATCTAATTTAAGCCTCCTGAGAGGATAATTTGAACGTCATCTAACGCACAGGCTCTGCCAAAAACCTTCTCTACTTCTGATGTCCGTATGTAGCGAAATTTAAAGTTTCCATCGGCTCTACCAAGTTTCGTATAAGCCCAGGTTGATCCAGCCATTTTTGAACTTATTGTTTGACTGATTACTGGCTTCCAAAATTTGCCATCCTGGGAAATTTCAATATTTACTTTGTCAATACAGCCAGATTTTGATCCGATTTGAACCTTGGCTTCTATGGCCGAAGTTGTAATGACTTTACCCAAATCCCATCTGATTTCAATCACATCCCAATGCGTAGGTCTACCCTTTGGTCTTCCATGGGCGTATGTCCATGCACCATCTTTTTTCCTTAGATTAATTCTGATTAATTCATTAGTTTCTTGCTCTAGGTTTCCACAAACAATTTTGCCAGTATCGGTAACGATACAATTTAACTGAGCTTGACTGGAATGAGTCAAAAATAAGCCCATCATTGATAAGACAGAGAAAGCGTGTGAACAATGAACAAAACTTGATTTCATGAGCTAGGTATCATCTGACCTTCTGCATTTGGATTGAGACTCAAGATCTAACTCATCGTATGCCTCGGTGAGTCCCTCTCTCCCATTGATCTTGGCAAGAAATGCCCTGTGGTCATGGGCAACGGGATTTTACTTTAGTTGATCCAGCTTACAACTCCTTGAGAAGCTGACGTATCAACTTCAGCTCCCGATCAGGTTGTGGCTGAGTTTTATGGAAGGACTCGATTCCAAACACCTTTGCTAGGGTTGGCAAACACACTGGTTAGACTCAAGAGCTGGCTATTTAGTCCGTTGCGTCCCTGCACCCCTTAGAATGGCTGCTAGCAGCATAAAATTATCTCTTCTCCTATGAGCCAGACCGCAGACACCCTCTTTAGCAAAATTATCCGTCGGGAATTGCCATCTGAGATTATCTACGAAGACAACCTGGCGATCGCCTTCAAAGATATCAATCCCCAAGCGCCCGTCCACATCCTGGTGGTTCCCAAAACCGTGATTCCCCAACTCTCAGATGCCGAATCCCAAGATCACGCTCTCATGGGACATCTGCTGCTGACCGTGAAGCGGGTTGCCGCCCAAGTCGGACTGACCAATGGCTACCGAGTTGTGATTAACAATGGCGAAGATGGGGGACAAACCGTGCCCCACCTGCATTTACACATTCTAGGGGGACGGTTCCTAAAGTGGCCGCCTGGTTGAATGGCGCAGGTCTCTGCATCGAGCATCCCCCTGCTCCCCTGACTCGCATTCCATTACATTTGGAGGTAAGCCAACGGTTTACGCACGCCCCCTTGCTCGCCTGATCGAGCAATTTCAACGTCTACCGGGCATCGGCCCCAAAACAGCTCAACGGCTGGCCTTACATATTCTCAAGCGCCCGGAGACCGAGGTACAGGCGCTGGCTCAAGCCCTGTTGGATGCCAAGCAACAGATCGGGCAATGCAGCATTTGCTTCCACCTCTCAGCAGAACCTGTCTGTGAAATTTGTCGCGCCCCTAGCCGTGATCCGGCCACCATCTGTGTGGTTGCAGATTCCCGCGATGTTATTGCCCTTGAGAAAACCCGGGAGTACCGAGGACACTATCATGTGCTGGGGGGCGTGATCTCCCCCATGGATGGGGTGGGGCCAGATCAGCTTGCCATTAAACCCTTACTGCGGCGAGTGGCTCAGCAATCAATTGCTGAGGTTATTCTGGCGATTAGCCCAACCGTAGAGGGGGAAACCACCACCCTGTATGTGGGGCATCTACTTAAATCTTTTACCCGCGTCACCCGCATTGCCTTTGGATTACCTGTAGGCGGTGACCTGGAGTACGCGGATGAAGTCACCTTGGCTCGGGCGCTGGAAGGTCGGCGAGAGCTACATTAGGGCTACTTCACTTTCTGTTTGAGGAAGGCCACAATCTGAGAAATTTGCTTCTTCAGCAAGGTAATTTCCGTCTGCATTTTCGCCACTTTTTCATTGAGGGCATGGACTTCTAGGGCCGAAGCAGCGGCAGCAGCGGCAGCAGCGGTACTTGCTGCCGTGACCATCGGTGCCCCTGGCGATCGCCGTCTGGCTTTGACAATGGCAGCCTTGATGGCTTCGTTTAGATCCTTTTTCTCGAAGGGTTTTTCGATGAATTCAAAAAACTCGAAGGGTTCCGTTAGTTTTTCGGTTAGTTCTTCCTTGCGGCCTGACATCATGATCAACGGAATGCTCTGAAGTTCCGAATTATTCTGGATTTCTTGGTAGACTTCCCATCCACTCATCCGCGGCAAAAGAAAGTCCAACATAATCAAGTTGGGACGCTCCTGGCGAATGAGGTTCATCCCCTCAATGCCATCCTTTGCTTCTAGAACTTGGAAGTTGCCTTCCGGCAACATATCCCGCACCATATTACGGATAACTCTACTGTCGTCGATAACCAGGATCTTGTCATTTGCCACGGCGGACTCCTTTCATAGGACTGATGCGACTGCAACCTTCAACGTAGGATTCACTCAATTGTCCGATGATTAAACTTTTAAACACGGTTCCCTTGGATGACCATAGACTTGAAGCTGAGGATCATAGCGAGAGGCATGGCGTTTAAAAGTAGTGTGGCTGATGCTGCTAGGCGCTGGAGTCAGGCGTCGAAGCAATTAGAACACCGGGAACGCAGAGTCACCACCGCCTCTAAGACTTGTATCATACAGACCTTTGGATGACCTGGGTAGTACTTCCAAGCACTGAATTTTGTCCCCAATACCCCCATGCCCCCCTCTCAACCCGCCCGACCGGAGGTCACGCCCTGGCAATTGGAAGTTGGTCGTTTACCAACTTGGCTCCGTCGCCCCCTGGGGAATGCCAGGGAAATTGCCGATGTCCAACAAATCATTAAGCAGCGACAGATTCATACCATCTGTGAGGAAGGTCGCTGCCCCAATCGCGGGGAGTGCTATGCCCAGAAAACTGCAACCTTTTGTTGCTAGGCCCGGTCTGCACCCGTGCCTGTGGCTTTTGTCAGGTGGATAAGGGCCATGCCCCTCTGCCCCTTGACCCCGCTGAACCCCAGAAGGTTGCTGAGGCAGTGGCTCTGTTAGGTCTCCGCTATGTGGTGCTCACCTCTGTGGCGCGGGATGACTTACCAGACCAAGGAGCTGAGCAATTTGCCCGCACCATGCAGCAGATCAAAACGCTGTGTCCAGAGACTCAGATCGAGGTGCTGACACCGGACTTCGGCAGCGATCGCCACCCGGAACGTCAGCGCCAGCGCATTGCCACCATCGTGGCAGCGAACCCGGTTTGTTACAACCACAACCTGGAAACGGTGCAACGGCTGCAAGACCCAGTGCGTCGGGGGGCTAAGTATGGGCGATCGCTGCGGGTGCTGCAACTTGTCAAGGAACTCAATTCCGCGATCGCCACCAAATCCGGCCTGATGCTGGGTCACGGGGAAACCCCAGAGGAAATTCTGGCAACTCTGAAAGATTTGCGATCGGTGGGCTGCGAACGCCTGACCTTGGGACAATATCTCCGGCCTTCCCTGGCTCATTTACCCGTGCAGAAATATTGGACGCCCACAGAGTTTGACGACCTTGGTGCGATCGCCCGCAGCCTGGGCTTTAGCCATGTCCGCTCTGGCCCTCTGGTACGCAGTTCCTATCATGCCGGAGAGGCCGAATAGGCCGTCATGACCCGTGAGCAGCGACCACCGCAATACATTCAATTTCCACCAGCGTATCCTTCGGGAGACGAGCCGCCTGAACACAGGAACGGGCCGGGGCGTGCTCCGCCAGAAAATAGCGGCTATAGACAGCATTCATGGCAGCAAAATCATTCATATCCGCTAGAAACACCGTGGTTTTCACCACATCCCCAAAGGTAGCTCGCCCAGCCGCTAGCACCGCCTCTAGGTTTTTCATCACCTGTTCCGTTTGTAGGGTAATGTCTCCGGAGCCCACAATCTCACCTGTCTTTGGATCAAGGGCAATTTGACCCGCCGTAAAGATGAATGACCCGGTGGCGGCGATCGCTTGGTTATAGGGGCCAACGGGAGCGGGAGCCTGATCAGTCTGAAGAATTTTTCGTGTCATAAATCTCAGGAAGCTAGGGGCAATCTTCACCAAGAGTACCTCAACGCTCCTGGCAGATTCTAAGATAACCGGGGTCGCAGACCATAGTGGCGATATCGCCAATAATCCCGCAGGATTTGGTCGTGGTCAAAGCAAAGCTGGCTGGGGAGCTGCCAAGACTCAAAGATGCCCAAGGCTTTGGCATCATCTCCGGCCTGGGGATCTCCCGCCGCCGCAGCGATAAACACCGTACTGATCGTATGTTGGCGCGAGTCGCGGCTGGGGTCAGAATACACCGCCAAGAGGTCGATCAACTCCACCCCCAGACCCGTTTCTTCCTGAGCTTCACGGCAGGCAGCGGCAGCGACGGATTCGCCATAGTCCACAAACCCACCCGGAATTGCCCACCCATGGGGGGGATGCAGGCGTTCTATCAGCACAATGGGGCGGTGGGGGCGATCCAGCAATTCAATCAGAATATCAACCGTTGGAATCGGATTCCGGTAGGAGTGGGGCATCGGAGTTTGCATCTATGAGACGATCAATTCCAGCGCCCGCTTGGTTAGAGATGCAGCGGTGAGATTGTTAAAGGCCATCAGTTGCCCAGCCGTCGCCGTCGTTTCACCCCGCCGCCAGGCGAACAGGTCTCGTGGACTGCGGCTCCGCAGCAGTAGTGGTTCCAGCATGGCACTGGCACCCCCCGTGACCCCAATCAGGGCATCGCCACCAAAGAGGTGTTGAAAATCGGCATCCTCCAAAAAGCCACCATCGGGCTGGGCACAGGTGTCCCAGGCCACATCCTGAGGACGAAAGAGCCGCCGCGGGTTGATCACGGAAACAACTCGCACCGAGCACCCCTGGGTTTGAAGCTGCGCTGCGGATTCCACAACTGGGGAGAGTACCATGTCTCCGACAACAGCAAAAACAACCCGCTTCCCTGGGGCTGATGCCGTAAACTCCTGGAGCAGAACCGCCCCGGCTGCTAAACCCTGCCGAGCCTGCTCGAAGGTCGTCCGAATCGGAAGGGGGGTTTTACTCGCTGTGATCACAATTCCCTGATTGCGGGTCGTTAAGGCCCATTGATAACAGACCTGAATGCTATTGGCATCGGGGGGAAATAGGGGAAAGACATTGCCATTACGCATCATGGCGGCAAAGTAAGCTTCTACCTCTGGGCGTTGGTGCGTCCAGCCATTCCGTCCCTGCTCTAAAGCACCCGCAGTAAATAGGGTCACCGTAGAAGGCGTTGGACGGCGCAACTCTGCCATGGCTTGGATCACGGTTTGCCAGATGGGAAGGCCATTGATGGCGAAGGATTCATAGGAACACCACAGGGATCGACTGCCCATCAATGCCAGACCTACAGCTAGTCCGGCACAGGCATCTTCGCTCAGGGGCTCGTAAACCTGCCCCCTGGGATGTTGGTTGTAGAGGGGATCTGCGGTTGGGTGAATAATTTTCAGGGCTTGATTGATATTGGCAATCCCCGAGGCTTCGTTGCCATCGGCATTGGTCACCAGAAAAGCAGGGTCTGATTGCCCGACCTGAGCCACTAGGCGTCCCATGGTTGTGGTTGAAACCTGAGGTTCACCCCCTACCTTAAATTCTGTTAGCGGAAGATCAGAGAGATCTGGAAGGGGACGCTCAGACTCCGTTACCACCGTGCGACTGGCTGGGCCACCCCCGGCTCGTTCGCAGTTGGTGCGTACCAGTTCCCAGGCCACCGCTGAGAGGGCACGAGTTTTGAGGGCAGTCACGATCTCGGGATTGTCAAGGGTATGTTGGGCATAGAGATTATGGGATTTCGCGCCCCGCGCGTGGACACCTGCCCCCTTGAGTTGCTTCAAAATCAACACCGTGAGTTGGCCGTTGAGTGCCGACTGGGCTGCTTGGTGGGCAGCCGCTAACACCGCAGCGGTGAAGGCCAACCGCTGTTCAAAGCCAAAAGCAGTACTATCAACATAGTCTCCGGACTGGTTGCCGTCATCAAATGTCTTGGCGTCTACCAGCATCACCTGGTCAAAGCCATTGCCTTGCCAGTAATGGATCATCTGCTCATTGGACTGGATTGACACCATGCTGTGGTGCTCTTGGGAGTAGCCATTCCACACCAATACGGGCAAGAAGTTCGTCGCTTGGGGATAGGCCGTATGGAAATGGGCCATGGAACTGATCACGTAGGGCTCCCCCAATCCCCCATCCCCAAGGGTATAGGGGAAAAGTGTGCCGGGATGGAGGAGGGCACCGGCCATGGCGAAGTGTTGTCCCTGACCGAGGGGGCCTGCGGGCGCTAAAATGCCTGGAATGTAGCCAGAGAGGTGTCCGAGTAACCCATGTTGTTCTCGAAAGCGATCGCGCAGTTGCTGCACCGTATTAATGCCCATATCTTCCAGAGAGCGATCCAGAAACATGGCGCTGTAGAACCCCGGTGCATGGTGGCCGACTTCTGTGACAATGTTTTTGTAACCCAGCATTACCAGGGAGGCATAGGCCTCTGCCTGACTGGCAAATCCACCGGGATGTCCCGAAGCCTTGCTAGCCGTCATTTGCAGCACTAAATAGCGCAGGGCATCTGCAAGGAGGAGGGTTTGGAAGACTGCGGCTGGATCCGTGGGGTTGGAGATCGCGGACTGTCCTGGGGCGATCGCGGGCGCTTTCCCATAGCGTTCAAAATCAGGCATTGGATCGCCAAAATATTGAATCCCCTGGCAAAATGCTGGAACCGTTGACAACGGGGAAGGGGGAACTGCGGTCATGCTAGAGATACCTGCTGCAAATACTTTAAAAATCGTCGAGCCATCTTTAATAGTACACAGCCCGTCCGTTGGAATGATCCCGAATCTCATTGAAAGACTTGAGGGGCACCCTAGGCGGTGATGAATACTTCTAGGGTCTTGAGGCATCATTCCCGTTTGATCACAAAAAACCCCTGACCATGAAAGTGCAGGGGAAATTTATACACAGGGAACACAGGTAGCTCACAAATCAGTTTTTTCTCAAGACTGCTCTGTTGCTGTATTTAGTCTAGTGGTCGATCCGTAGGGTTATCTCTTCCTCGGTGCTGGATTTGCAGAAGCTTTACATAGATGCCGGAACTGCTTCACAGTTTCCACATGGTCAACGCCCCAAGGCACCGCTCCAAGTGATGGATTCCTGAGAGCGGGAAGTTGAAGACACCCGGTTTTTGTATGACAATTTGGCGCAAATGTCTAGATCTTGCGTAGCAATATTTACAGAATTTAATGCTTGGGCTGGCAGAATTGGGAGGAGCAAGTTTATGCTCAATTTTTCGTTGACACGATGAGGAGTAACCCATGGCTAACATACCAACCGGTGGTCAAATGCTCTGGAAGCGAGAAGGGAATGACCGCGTCTTGCACCTACGACATCATGCTTTGGAGCCATGGCGTCCCTATGAAGATTTTCCCGAGTATTCTCTGCCCGATCCCACAGGATTTTCTAAAGGAATTACGACCTTCCTGGCGCTGCTGAAAAAGGGCTGGACATCGATTAAATCCTAGCAAGGGTCAGTAAGAGAAAATTTGGCAGGGCAATCGCTACCCTGCCTTCCTGTCTTGAGTCGCAAGCATCGGGCGATCGCCCCCAGGGAAAACAAGCATATTTTTGAATTTTTCAAACCTGCATCTCCTTTACCACCAGCATCCGCAACTCTTTGACCTGCTTGAGTTGGGCATTATTCGTCAAAAAAGCCTCACACCCTGACTGCAGTGCCGTTGCGACTTGTAGGGCATCCGCTAACTGCAGGAAATTATATTTGAAGCGGATTCTGGCTGTTTCACGGGCGATGGCGAGGGTGGTTTCGACAAAAATTACATCTTTGCGATCCAGAAGATTGAGGTAAGTCTGCTCTAAGGTAACTAAATTCAGTCGAATGGCTGCCCCCAAACATTCTGCTAGGGTCACCGGACTAATCACAGAGGTGATATCCCGATCCAGGCGATCGAAGATGGGGTCAATCACATCCATAAAATGAGGAATGCGCTCAACTTGATAGATCACCGGCGCGGTATCCAGAAACAGGCGTGATACCCCCACTAAGGCTTCATCAATCCTCACCATGTTCTCTTAATACCTGTTCCCAATGTTCATCACTCTCTCGACGTGTCCTCGATATCCACTCTTGGGCATCTTCCCCCATCATCGGATACGGAGCCATCCCTCCCAGATCACTCCATCGGGACGTTGCCTTAGGGATGATTGCCGATTTTTGTAATCCCTCTATGAGCTGCCGAATTAACTCTAAGCGGTCTTCCAGTGTGAGTTGTTCCGCTTGCCTCAAAACCTCCTGCAACGACGGACGCATAGCCCCAACCTCCAGCGATTTTCCCGAATTGCACTTCCGTTGTGTGATGTGTGACTCTGGGGAGTCAACCGGGGGCGGACAGATGATGAACGGGTCTGTCCCTGCATCCTATCCCACGCTTTCCTGAGGCATTGTAACCTCCTCGTCTTGCAAATAAATAGTGCGGATATCTGCGGGTAAATGGGTTTCCAGGAGTTGATAGCCGATCTTCAATTGCTCCTGTACTTCTGAGGGGGTAATCTCCTCACCTTCCGCCTGTAAGTAAGCAGCAATACGGGTTTCGCTCCAGTGGAAGGTCTGGGCCATGACCAACATCAACCGTAGGATCGCGGGAAACTGATCCATTGCCTGCTCCATATAACACCGAGACGGGGGGGGGGTTGCCGCTGCCAGGGAATAGTGAATCGCCTCAACGGGGGGTAACTGCGGTTTGGTTAATACAAACAGCTGTCATATTGATTAACCAATTTTGCAGGGTCAGGGCAGGTTCGTCGCCATCGCTGCCTCCGGTGAGTTTTAGCCCTCGTAACTCATGAAAAATATGCCGCCAGGTGAGGGCAAACAGATAGTCTGCCTGGACGGGCGATCGCGCTTGGTGGCGCACCAGGGAATAGACAATTAGACTGTAGCGGCAGAAAATGCCTGTAAAATACAGCCCGTCCTCGGCATGATCTTGAAATAACGAAAGCAGTTCTTGGTCACCGAGGTGGGACAGTGACTTGACGAGGGGATGATGACATTCGGAAAATCGAGGGATCTGCACCGCTTTTAACTACAACTTGCGTCCGTATCCCAAGCCTGGGTTGCCATCCATTGAATTGCTTTTTACTATACCCCGGCACTGTTAAAAACGCCCCGCCACTTCCGGTATCTTGCCACATCCACCTGATTTAGCAACAAACTTTACAATCGAGAGAGAAGACTCCCGCGTAGGTTGTGTATGCCACGGATTGTTTTGATTGCCGGGTTTGAGTCTTTTAACGCCGATCTCTACCGACAGGCGGCCCAACTGGCTCAATCGCGCTGTCCTCAGCTGGAAATCCACACCTTCAGCGATCGCGACCTCACGGCTGATCCACAACGGGTAGCCACCGCCCTAGAGGGGACAACGGTATTTTTTGGTAGCTTACTGTTCGACTACGACCAGGTGCAGTGGCTGCGCGATCGCGTCCAAGGGATTCCCATTCGTCTGGTCTTTGAGTCCGCCCTGGAGTTAATGAGTCTGACGCGGCTGGGGGCTTTTGCCATCGGCGATCAACCCCAGGGGATGCCCAAACCTGTGAAGTTTATTCTCAATAAATTTAGCCAGGGTCGGGAGGAGGATCGGCTTGCGGGGTATCTCAGCTTCCTTAAAATTGGGCCGAAGCTGCTGAAATTTGTCCCAGTGCAAAAAGTCCAGGATTTGCGCCATTGGTTAATGATCTATGGCTACTGGAATGCCGGGGGGGCAGAGAATGTCGCGTCACTATTCTGGTTTTTAGCTCAGCAGTATCTAGCCTTGGAGGTGGGGGAGATTCCCTCGCTCCGCGAGACTCCCAATATGGGGCTGCTGCATCCGGATGCCAAGGGCTACTTTGAGTCCCCCCGACTCTACTTGCAGTGGTATCTGCGCCAACACCCCGCTGCTGCCTCTTGGCCCGTGGTCGGGATCTTGCTCTACCGCAAGCATGTCGTCACCCAGCAGCCCTATATTTCCCAATTGATTCGCAGATTTGAAGCGGCTGGTTTGGTGCCGTTGCCGATTTTTATTAATGGGGTGGAAGGGCATGTCGCTGTGCGGGATTGGATGACTAGCCACTCCGAACTCAGCCGCCGACACCAGGGGTTGGTCGAGACCCCCTCGCTGTCCCAGGAGGCGGTGGCCGTGGATGCAATCATTTCCACCATTGGCTTTCCCCTGGTGGGGGGGGCCTGCTGGCTCCATGGAGGCTGGACGCCAGGTAGATGTTGCTAAACGCATTCTTAGCGCCAAGAATGTGCCCTATGTGGTGGCCGCTCCCTTGTTGATTCAAGATCTTCATTCCTGGACGCGCCAGGGCATTGGGGGGGTTGCAGAGCGTTGTCTTGTATGCGCTTCCCGAACTAGATGGGGCGATCGATGCCGTGCCCTTGGGTGGGTTGGTAGGGGATCAGATTTATTTGATCCCCGATCGGGTACAGCGCCTGATCGGACGGGTCAAACACTGGATTCAACTGCGCCAAACGCCACCGCCACAACGCCGCATTGCCATTATTCTCTACGGCTTTCCCCCAGGCTACGGCGCGGTGGGGACAGCGGCACTCCTGAATGTGCCGCGATCGCTCCTGAAGGTATTGCAGGCACTGCGGGATCAGGGCTATACCGTAGGGGATCTCCCGGAGGATGGGGAAACCCTGATCCGCCGCCTTCAGGCAGCGGAGAACGCCTTTAGCAGCGGGGAATTACCAGCCACTTCCCTGGCCGAGTCCGCCATCACCACCGTGGCTGCCCCAGATTTAGCCCATTGGTTGGGTTATCTGCTTACCCGTCGGATTGAAAAACAGTGGCGATCACTGACAGGGAGTGGGATCAAAACCCTGGATGACCAATTTCTCTTGGGAGGGGTGCAACTGGGCAATATTTGGATTGGGGTGCAGCCTCCCCTGGGCATTTCCGGGGATCCCATGCGGCTGATGTTTGAGCGGGACTTGACTCCCCATCCCCAGTACGCAGCCTTTTACCAATGGCTCCAGCATGGCTTTCAGGCCGATGCCCTCGTGCATTTTGGCATGCACGGTACCGTGGAATGGCTCCCCGGTTCGCCCTTGGGGAATACCGGCTATTCCTGGCCGGATATTCTGCTGGGAAATCTCCCTAACCTCTATCTCTATGCGGCCAATAATCCCTCGGAATCAATTTTGGCCAAGCGGCGGGGCTATGGGGTGCTGATCTCCCACAATGTCCCCCCCTATGGCCGGTCTGGTCTGTATAAAGAGCTGGCGACCCTGCGGGATCTGGTGACCGAGTATCGCCAGGATCCTCAGACCAACTCTGCCCTCAAGGAAATCATTTGTCAAAAAGTTTTAGATACAGGCATGGAAGCAGACTGTCCCTTTGCAGATGCCAAACGCCTTGGGATTGCCTTTACCCCCGAAAATCTGCGGCTATTTAGCGCTCAAGCCTTTGATCACTACCTGGTTCGCCTTTACGAATACCTGGACGTGGTGGCCGCCCGACTGTTTTCCAGCGGATTACATGTTTTGGGGCAAGCTCCGACGGCTGAACAACTTAAGAGTTATCTGCAAGCCTACTTGGAGCATGAAAAACAACTCCCAGAGACGGTGCTACAGGCGATCGCCCAAGGCCGGGATCTCTCCCAGGTCAAGGAAGTTTACCTGCAAACCCTGGGTCAGAACTCCCTTCCCGACCTGGCATTGGAACAGCTCCCAGAGGCGATTCTTATTCGGGAACTACTGCTGCAATCCACCGATGAACTCACCAACCTGCTGCGGGGCTTGAATGGGGAATACATCCCCCCTGCACCTGGGGGTGACTTCCTTCGAGATGGCCCTGGGGTGCTGCCAACGGGGCGGAATATCCATGCCCTTGACCCCTACCGCATGCCCTCCACCGCTGCCTATGTCCGGGGGCGGGCGATCGCCCGCCAGATTTTGACGCAGCATCTCCAGGAACACGGTACCTATCCTGAAACCGTGGCGGTGATGCTGTGGGGACTAGATGCGATTAAGACGAAAGGGGAATCCCTGGGCATCCTCCTGGAACTGGTGGGAGCGGCCCCTCTCAAAGAAGGGACAGGGCGGATTGTCCGTTACGAATTGCAGCCCTTAAACGAGATTGGACATCCCCGCATTGATATCCTGGCCAATCTTTCCGGGATTTTTCGCGATAGCTTTCTCAATGTGATTGAACTCTTGGATGACCTATTTCAGCGGGCGGCCATGGCTGACGAGCCAGAGACCGAGAATTTCATCCGTAAACACGCCTTAGCGCTGCAAGCCCAAGGGGTTGAAAATACCGCTGCCCGCCTCTTCTCCAATCCCGCCGGAGACTTTGGCTCCCTGGTCAACGATCAGGTAGTCGCCGCCAACTGGGAATCGGGGGCAGAACTGGGGCAAACCTGGCAGGGACGCAACGTTTTCAGCTATGGCAGACAGGATCGAGGGCAGGCTAGACCGGAAGTACTCTCGACCCTACTCCAAAGTTGCGATCGCATTGTTCAGGAAATTGACTCCGTGGAATACGGCCTCACGGACATTCAAGAGTACTACGCCAACACCGGGGGGCTGAAACGGGCGGCTGAAGCCGAAGGAGGGCGCAAGGTCACCGCTAGTTTTGTCGAAAGTTTCTCTCAAGATTCAACGCCCCGCAAACTCGAAGAGCTACTGCGGCTGGAGTACCGCACCAAACTGCTGAATCCTCAATGGGCAGCAGCGATGTCAGAGCAGGGGTCAGGGGGTGCTTACGAAATCTCCCAGCGGCTGACAGCTCTGATTGGTTGGAGTGGTACCGTCGATTTTCAGGATCAGTGGGTGTACAACCAAGCCGCTGATACCTATGCCCTCGACCCCACCATGGCGGAGAAACTGCGGCAAGCCAACCCTGAAGCCTTCCGCAATATTGTGGGCAGACTCTTAGAAGCCCAGGGGCGCGGGTTCTGGCAGGCGGATGCCGAACAGCTAGCCCACCTGAGATCGCTCTATGATCTCGCTGATACACAACTCGAAGGAGTTACCGTTGACTCCTATGCTTGAGTTCCCCAAAATTGCCTTGACCTTGGGCGATCCAGCCGGGATTGGCCCCGAGGTGGTTCTGAAAGCCCTGGCAGATGCATCGACTCACTTGATGGCACAGATCACGGTGGTGGGGAGCCGCAGCCAACTGGTCAGCAGTTACGAAGCCCTTCGCCATTGCACCCATGAGCCTTTGGCAGAACCCGATCAACTGGCGATTTTGGATATCTCCCTCGATCGGCAGACAGAGTCGCAAATTACGCCCGGAATCGGCAATGCCGCCAGTGGAGCCGCCAGTTTTGCCTACCTGGAAGCGGCGATCGCCCAGACCCTGGCAGGAAAGTTTCAGGCCATTGTCACCGGGCCGATCGCCAAATCTGCCTGGAAAGCCGCCGGACACCTTTACCCCGGTCAAACTGAACTGCTGGCAGAGCGATCGGGAGTCAGCCGCTTTGGGATGTTATTTGTGGCGCAGTCTCCCCACTCCCAGTGGGTGCTGCGTACCCTGCTGGCAACTACCCATATTCCCCTGCGGGCGGTTCCAGAAACCCTGTCTCCGGCGTTGTTGGCGACCAAACTGAAGCTGTTGGTGGCCTGTTTGGATCAGGATTTTGGTCTGGCAACCCCCCGAATCGCGATCGCGGGCTTAAATCCCCACAGCGGCGAACAGGGGCAACTCGGCCGTGAAGAACAGGATTGGTTGATTCCCTGGTTAGAGGAATCTCGGCGCATTTATCCGGCGCTGCACCTTGATGGCCCAGTGCCTCCAGACACCCTATGGGTGAAACCAGGGCAGGCTTGGCTGGGCGGGGAGCCACTCACCCTTGCCCACGATGCTTACCTAGCCCTTTATCATGACCAAGGCTTGATTCCGGTGAAGTTACTCGCCTTTGATCGAGCGGTTAACACGACGATTGGGCTGCCCTTTGTCCGCACTTCCCCTGATCATGGCACCGCCTTCGACATTGTGGAGCAGGGAGTTGCTAGACCCGTGAGCACCCAGGAAGCGCTGAAGCTAGCTGTTCAACTGGTGCGACAACGGGGCACCCCCCTTGATTGACAGCCGCCGCTGTCAGCACCCTTCACTCACATAAAGTGTCAACCCTTGATGACTTTTGCAATGTATATTAATATATCGAAGGGAGGGATAGCGTGAAAATAGAAAAGATTCAGTATACCTTACTACATTCCATAAGGTATATGTCGGTCTTTATTAACTTTTCATTAAATGTTTAAAGTTCCCTTGCAATAGTCCTTCTATCGCTCAGCAAGTTTGAGAAGGTTCTTATGATTCAATCTGTACAGTACTCCCTCAATGTGATTCAAGAAGAGGCTCGCCACCTCGTGCGGAAGGGAGCACTTAGCCGCCAACAACCCATTTACACCCTGTGTCAGTATATTCCAGCGCGGGAGTGGGCGTGCGTCGAAGGTGAATTAGAGCGCTGTGATATCCTGCTCAGAGACCGGATTGGTGATCTCCTGGGCCGAGAAGACTGGGATGATGACTAAGTGCTAAGTAACTCAGCAGCCGGATAGCAATCCTGTCCCTCAGATATTGGCTAGGGAGGAACGGTCTCCTCAGTTGTCGTGTCTCTCAGGGAAGCCTTTTTCTGGCGATCGCCCTCACTCAAAACTGTTGTTGGGTGAACTTTGTGTCGATTCAAGCACTCTCTTCCTAATAGATCACCGAAGACGGTTTTATCCCAGCCCCGACGGTAGCTGGCTATTAAGTCATGGGAACTGTTACCATCACAGAGTTGTAGCGATCATGTAGGTCTCGCGGTAGGAGTCAACGAGCATGAGTCACCATATCAAAATTGTTCAGCCCTCCGGCATTTTAGACAGTAGCAAAGCGAATCAATTACGTCGGGACATTGGCGATATTGTGGCATCGGGTGTCGATACGGTGTTGATGGATCTTCGGGAAGTCCCCTTTATGGACAGTTCAGGACTGGGGGCTCTGGTTTCCGCTCTCAAAACGATTCGGGCCGCAGGGGGTGAACTCTATATCTGCTCCATCACCGATCAGGTGAAAATGTTATTTGAAATGACGCGCATGGATCGCGTCTTTACCATACTTTCGGATCAGGAAGAATTCAAAGCAAAATTTCAGGGAGTTCTGGATGAGATCGGGTGATCCTCTCTGCTCTTCTTTCCCCCACGCCCAAGAGGCTGGTGGGGTCAGTGTTGGGAATAGAAACAGTGCAATGGCTATTAGGTGTGCAGCTCCTCTGGAGCTAGGCCAATCGGGAAACCATCACGGCTGGGTGCAGATGTCAAGAGCCATCATTGCCGGTAACAGTAACACCCTCCTAGAACCCGAAACCCATTCATCCTTGACAGAAGAGTATGCAACCCCCGAACTCTGATGAGTTAAAAACTCTAAGACGAATTCATCTCAGAACGCTTACGGATGCAACAGTTTCTCATAAGATTTTGGCCTGGTTTGAAGATTTGAATCAGCCACCCATTACCGACAAGCGAATTTGGTGGCAGTGTCAAACCGTCTTTAAAGAAGCCTTTGATAATGTGATTGATCATGCCCATAAAGACCTACCCCTAGATACTCCCATTGAGATTGAAGCCGTGCGAACGGTTCACCAAATTGAACTTCGGATTTGGGATTTTGGACCCCCCCTTTGACTTACTCCAAAAACTCACCGATATGCCAGAACTAGATGTCAATGAGGGAGACCATGGGCGGGGACTAAAAATTATTCAAAAGATTGCAGATCATCTCAGCTATACCCGCACCAGCGATGATCGCAACTGTTTTCTATTTATCAAGAACTATTAACTTTTAAGATCCACGGCCATCAGCGTTGCCAAGGTTCCGTTGGTCGCAGGTGTCAAAACAGATGGCACTATTTATAGGGAGTGGGATGACGACAGAAATCATCAAAGGCTACGCTGGTATGGCATATGCAGAGTGATACCACGATCCTGTACTGTTCAAATCCTGGTTGTCAGGTTCCCAACGCCGAGACTGATGCGGTTTGCCAAAGCTGTCAGACCCCACTGGTCAAACGCTACCTCTGGCAGCTTGGATCAACTCCCCCCCGTTGCCAACCGGGAGAAGTGGTTGGAGATCGCTACCGCTATCTCAGCGATCGCATCTATTTAGAAACCCAACCGGGGCGGCCCCCCTTTGCTCCGGTGGAGGTACCCTCCGAGATTGAAACCTATTTGCGGCTGATTCCCTATCATCTGCATCTGCCTCAGGTCTATGGTTTACTGGCCCCCAGTTTGCCCGATCAGTGGCTCTTAGAGCATGTTCCCCTCTATGCGGCCCATCTCTCCGATCTCCCCCAGGAGAAGATCCCAGTCTCCCCACAGCCCACGGTAAAACTACGACCCCAACTGAGCGATCGCTGGGGGATGGCCTCAGCATTGCGACAGTTAAATTGGCTGTGGCAGATGGCTAACCTCTGGCAGCCGCTGCGGGAGGCAGGGGTGGCCAGTAGCCTCTTCAACCCAAAACTGCTGCGAGTGGAAGGCTCGTTACTGCAACTGTTAGAACTCCAAGCAGACCCCGCAGCGACCTCCCTATCGGCCCTAGGGAGTCTATGGCAATCCTGGCTACCCGCCACCAACCCAGAAATTGCCCCCTGGTTCACCCAACATTGTCAAACCCTAATCACCCAAGCAGACATTTCCCCAGACTGGGTAGTCGAGCAGATTGATCAACAACTGCGTGGGATTGGCAACCCTCACCCCTTCCGGCTGCAAATGGCGACGGCCACCGATCAAGGGCCGAGTCGTCATCGCAATGAAGATGCCTCTTACCCCGAAGGGGGCAGTTTTGAGGTCACGAACTCAGATCCCGATCGCGCTGCGACCCAGCTACTCCTTGTCTGTGATGGTGTTGGGGGGCACGAAGGGGGAGGGATTGCCTCGCAACTGGCGGTGGAGTGTATCCATAAGCAGTTACAGCCATTACAATCTGCTCACCAGTCCTCTGAGAAAACGGATGTCCAAACGGTGATTTCAGCCTTAGATGCTGCGGTACGGTTGGCGAACGATCAAATCAGCGATCGCAATGACCGTGAGCAGCGCCAAGACCGCCAACGGATGGGCACCACCGTGGTGATGGCATGGCTCCAGGCACCGGAACTGTATATTACCCATCTGGGAGATAGCCGGGCCTACTGGATTCGACCCACCAGCTGCCATCAACTAACCTGGGATGATGATGTGGCTTCTCGGGAGGTGCGCTTGGGCTACGCCCTCTACCGTGACGCTCTGCGGTGGCCTGCCGCTGGTTCTTTGATTCAAGCCCTCGGAATGGGTAGTTCCAGCCTCCTCTATCCAACGGTGCAGCGGTTTATCTTAGACGAAGAGAGTCTGTTGCTCCTGTGCTCCGATGGCTTGAGCGATAACGATCGGGTAGAGCAGTACTGGGAAACCGCCCTGTTGCCGATTTTCACTGGGGCGATCGATCTAAAGACGGCGGCCCGCCAACTAATTGACTTGGCAAATACCCAGAATGGCCACGATAATGTCACAGTAGGACTTTTGCACTATCAGCCTCATGGGAATGCCTCCGATGCTGCCCCCCCCGTGGTGAGTACGACCTTTCCCTCTCCGCAGTCTTTTAGCATGGTGCGATCGCCGCTCTCCCCAGCTCAACGCTCAAAACAATGGAATTTGCGATGGCTGCTTCTCGGTACAAGCTTAGTGCTCGTGGGGTGGGCGAGTCTGTTGATCAGCCTCACGTGGGAAACCCTCAAATCCAAACTCCAGAGTCCTCCCCTGCCAACCTCCCCGGTTGTCCTCCCCTCCTCCGATATCTCCCCATCCCCAGCACCCCATTAGAAAAGGCCGCGGCTAAGGATTCCCGCTGTCTAGGCGGCCGAAGTCTTCTCAAGACCAGATACACTGGAAAAGTTAGTGCAGTCAGGGCTATGGGGTAACCATTCTGAATGACCTGGTCTGAGATTCCGTGCCTGAGTCTGGCAATTGACCAACTTGTTGCTGCCGAGGAGAACCACTTTGCAATCTGGGTACTCAAAGCTCCCTATCCTGGGGGCTATGTTCACCATGACTGTTTCTGGACTGAAAGTCTGACCCAAACCTGTCAAGCTTGGCAGGAAATGTTTTCCCTAAAAGAGCCCAGCCTTCCCAGTCTCGCCCCCACCCTGATATCCCATGGAGAGGGAATTCCCCCTTCGGGCGGGTTTCCCGCTGCTGGCTATGCGACCAGCTACAGTAGTCGGCTAATGCAGAATTTAGGGATTAGCCTCTGGCAATGGTTATTTGAGGGGGCAATTCAGAGTAGCCTTGATCAGAGCCAGGGGATTGCTATGGGCCAAAACAAGCCCTTGCGAGTGCGCCTGGAGGTCCGGGCTCCGGCTCTGATTGCCCTCCCCTGGGAAATCATGCAATCTCAGGCCGGTAAGCAAGCAATTTCTCTCAGTCAACAATTACTCTTCAGTCGTACCACCAGTGATGTTGATCCCCTACCCTTACTGCTAGCGGATCAAGCACTCCGAGTGCTCTTGGTTTTGGGCGACAACCCCAAACCAGAACCCGGTCGTCCGGCCGTCAACGGTGCTGAGTCCAACCCCGGGAATCTCTCCATCCTGAAGTTAGAGCAGGAAGCCGCTGCACTTGTGCGCATCTTAGAAAGCTGTGGCTTGCCTAATAACACAGCCGAAGCAATGATCGCTACAGCTCCCTGTCAGGTAGACACCCTGCTGCAACCCACCGCCGCTGAACTGATAGAGCGGCTGGAAACTGGCTCTTACAATATCCTGTTTTACTCAGGACATGGCATTCCAGGGCCTGATGGTGGACTCCTATTTTTGCAACCCAACACAACGCTGAATGGCACAGAGCTGGCTCAGGTCTTAACTCGATGTCGGGTAACCCTTACTGTCTTTAATGCCTGCTGGGGTGCCCAACCCGCCCAAAACAATGCCCAAGCCATTCCCCGCAGTAGTTTGGCCGAGGTGCTGATTCACCATGGTGTTCCCGCAGTTTTAGCCATGCGTGACTCTATTGCCGATCAGGAGGCTCTGAGCTTTATTCAGGCATTTGCCCAAGCCTTAGCAGAGCGGCTGCCCATTGATCAAGCAGTTGCTGTGGCGCGCCAGCAGTTGTTGACCTTGTACAAGTTCAACCAGCCAGCTTGGACCTTACCAGTACTCTACATGCACCCAGAGTTCAACGGTGAGTTGATTCAACCCTTAGAAGAGGGCATGACAGAACTACCGGAGAATTCACCCACTCGCATTGGCCGCCGGACTCCGAATGCTTATATTCGGCTGGTCAGCACCCCTGTTAAAGTCTGGTCTATCCGAGATGGCTTCATGCGTGTGGGTCGTCGGGATGAAAATGACTTGGTGATTCCTGAGCAGTGGGTTTCTCAACGCCATGCGGAAATTTTTTGCCGGGAAAGCTTTACAGAAGGTCAACCCAAATACACCTACTTCTTGAGAGATTTTTCTCGCTATGGCACGCTTTTGGGTGGGCCAGACCAGTGGCAAAAAATTCACCATCAGGAGGTTCCCCTACTCTCTGGGATACAGCTGAAATTCGGTAGTTCCCGAGGGCAGACGGTGGAATTTATTGTTGAAGGCACTACCCCATCCAGCCAGGAACAGGAGTAGATACTGACCCCTTGCGGAACAGAGAATTTCGGAGCTGTAGATACCCCCTAGGGTAAGCCAAATATACGGCTGGTGCAGGCATCAAAGTTCTGGTTTCGATACTATCAATGCTTTAGAAGCTACCAATCCCCCGAGTCATCTTTATTGCACTGAGGAACTACTTTTATGGTGAGTCGTCAACCATCTCCCCCTGGAGATTTTGAGTCTTCTTTGTCCCAGGTTGAACAGGAGTTAATGGCTGCACTCCTGCATTCTGATGTTATCTACCCCTGGAACCCAGCCGCTCCCGATGCAGATGCCTACTTAGATGCCCAACAGCAGGCATTTGTCCTGCCTGAAGGGGAGGGGATGGAGACCAAGACATCGCAATTTTTTGACTATCTTGATCAACTCTGGAGCAGCATTGCTGCTGTTGATGCCTCGGTGCAGAAAATCGAAGCGAAGTTGGTGAAGCGCTTTGCCGTTCGTGTACCTAGGGCGATTCTAGAGACGATTTCCCAAACCCTATGTCAGAGCTTGTCAACTAGTCTCTCCCTGGCTGACCGTCTGGTAGAGTGCGCCCAGGAAGTTCTCCCTCAGTGGAATGTAGAAGACTTACAAGTACTGGCTCGTCCCTTGGCCTATGCCATGCGGGGGATGGAAACCGAGGTAATTGATGCGGCACTCCGGGTTGTTCGACCTCTGTCTTGGACAGATCTGACTGAAATTGAGCAGGCTCGATTGAGTCTGGCGATCGCTCGATATGCCTTAACCCAAGTCACCCTTGATCCGGAAACCCACTCCACTTTCTGATCGACTCGGCAGCGATCACAGGAAGTTTGCATTAGGAACCCCAATGCCCAATCTGTTCGAGTTATCACCGCCGCTTCCCCCCACTGAACTGTTTGAATCATGGGCGACCGGGAGCGGCATTTTCATTGAGGGTATGACCTCCAGTGGGCATCAAACACCACCGCACACCTGGTATTAACCAGCGGATCAGTGGGTGGGATTACTCCAGGGTGAGGCAGAACGGCTGGGTTCAGGATCCCAAGGATTCACGCGTCAAAGTTAAAAAGTGAATTGGCTGCCCAGGAACCACTCCCGATGCTACCCACCGATCTGTTGATCCATCGCCATCGCGGTGAGGAACTAACCCCCATCCGTTTACCGATCAATGACTCGAATTTGGCGATCGCCACCAATGTGATAGCCCTGTTTCGCCAAGCCCAACATCAGACCCAGGGAGAACTCAACCGCCAACTGCAAGAACTGGAAGGGGACAGTCCCAACTACCGCATCAAACGGGGTTTTGCCCACCTGCTCAAAAGTGCCCACTGTACCTTTGAAATTCTCAGCCCCTTAGAGCCAGAACCCCTACGGCAAAGAGTCTTTAGCCTCGCAGCCCAGACTACCCCCAGTCTTCAAGCGACTCCCCAAATCCTCCAACAGGTGGCTGAGAAGTTAAGTCAGGAACTCGGGCGAGACGTTCATCCCGAACAGATTCGGACTGGTCTCTATGCGGATCTGGCTGAAAATCGGATGCTCACCCAATTCCAAGAACCCACCCCGGAGTCCCTGCTGCATCGTTATAACCTGGCACAGGTGCAGGGGATTTTCTACCGGGCCAGTCACCTGATCCTGAATGTCCACCGCAATGACCCCGGTGAGTATAAGCTGCTGTTTCGCTATCTGAAGCTGTTTCAACTCATGGCCTACATTGAAGGCGATGCCGATCATGGCTTCACCGTCACCATTGATGGCCCTACCAGCTTGTTTAGCCCCAGTACTCGCTATGGTTTGGCGATCGCCAAACTGATTCCAGCCTTGCTTCACGTCACCAAATGGCATTTGACCGCGACGCTGCAAATTAAAGATGCCTATACCCAAAGGCAGAGGACACCCCACTTTACCCTCGAACCAGATGCCGATTTGGTTTCCCACTATCCACCGGGCAAACCCTACGACAGTATGTTGGAGCAATCCTTTGCTGAACGCTGGCAAGCTCTGAAAACAGACTGGGTTCTGGAGCGAGAAGTGGATTTAATTCCTATTCCTGGTAGTGTGATGATTCCTGACTTTCGGCTGGTACACCCAGATGGCCGTAGCTTTTTGCTGGAAATTGTCGGCTACTGGCGACCGGAATATTTGCAGAAAAAATTCTCCCAGGTACGGCAGTCTGGCTGTAATCATCTGATTCTGGCAATTTCTCAACGGCTGAATCTAGAAAAAGCCGGGGTCAAGCTCGACAACGTGCCGGCTCACCTGATTTGGTTTAAGGATAAGTTAAACCCGAAGGAGGTGCTGGCGGCGATCTCACCATAATGGTTGATATTTCAACCCAGAAAGCCGCTTCTCCGAAGATTAAGTAAAGGTTAATTAAAGATCATATAAATGCAATCAAAAAGCCGCAGCTCTGATAAATAGAGGGGCTAGGATTATGGATCGTTGCAGTTGTATTTAACTAAAGCTGCGATCGTCACCAGTGTTGATACACAGGCCGAACGGCTCCCAAACAAAGCCATGTCGGCAATTGGTGCTTCCACTGTTTAGTTAACCGTACCCACACCATCTGAACAGGAGGTAACAATGATTTTTTCTTTGGAGGTTGCAAAACGGGCGCTTGTGGACGCTTGCTACGACCGCGATGCCTATTACGGTCGGGTTCTCCTTCGCAACTTACCCACTCAAGCACTGGGTACTCTACTGGCAGAATTGCCAGCCGTCAGCGAATGGTTAGCCGACCTCCTAACTGAGGTCGAGTTTATCGAAAAGGGATTGGAAATCTACCGCTGGAAAATTCGCGCCTTGCCCCAGTCAGAACGGGAGTATCTCTGTAGGATGCTGTTCCAGAGAGTGCCTTCGACGCCAGAGGCTCAAGTCTTTGCCCTGCTTGAGTTGCTGGACTAAATCGGATGCTCAACTAGGAGGATGTTGGGAAAGCAGACTTTTCCAACATCCTCAGACATTATTTGCAGTAGCGACAGACGACGCTGAGACTCTAACGGCGCACGAGGTTAAGCAATTCCTTGGGGGATGCGAGCAGGTCAACGGCCACAAAGAAAATCTTACCTTGGGGATCCAGTAAGAATCGCCAAGCGATATTCATCCCAACACTGGAACCAAACCAGGGGGGTTTGAACCTTGCCTGTCACCTTGATTGGTATATAACCTTCTTCGGTGGCTTCAACTATGCCCCGCTCTGGCATCATCTTCAAGCCCGGACATTCTTCTCGCATATAGGCAAGAATGGCTTCTTGACCCACAATCGGTTTTTGGAAAGGAGGCTGCAGGGCACCATTCGCAGCAAATAGGTTGACCGCTCCTTCGAAGTCGTTGGCATTCATGTTATTGATATAGCCCAAGACGGTGGGGTGGTTAACTCCTTCGATGCTAATTTGAGTCCGGTTTGCCACGGCAGTCGGAGCAATGACCGGATCGACTACTTTTTTGTAACTCCCCGGTGCATTGGGGTCAAATCCCATATCGACGACAATGTTCCGCAGGATCGTAATTTGTTGGCCTGAATCGGCATTGCGGATGGCCGTTAGCACGGTATTCGCCTGAGAGGACAGCTTGTAACCCTGAGGAATGGGGGGAACCAAACCTGCCTCCATCCATTCTCCCAATTGATTCCAAAAGCCTAGCTTCAGGTTCATGCTGAAGGCGGCATAGGAACGACAGATCGGTGTGTCGGCACGGTTGACTAAATCGCACATTACCTGGGTCTGAGCAGCCGGGGGCATTTGCTTAATTTGCTCCAGAATCCCTTGGGCAAACATCATATTGGCTGCACCGGGGGCGGCAACGGTAATGGTGCTCCCCATCTCGGTATAAGCAAACCAGATTAAAGCCAGTTGATCCTCAGCACTAAGTTGATTAAATGCTTCAACCGTAGATGGAACCAGGTTAGCAACCTGAGTACCAGCAAAAATAGACTGGGCAGATTCGAGGGTAAATGGCATAGGAAAAAGTTTCCACAATGAATGACAGAGAATTGCTCAGAAATCAAGAGGCCCAAAGCTCGAACCGTGATCTACTCCTGAACCAGTCACATCACCACCGCGACATCAAGACCATTGCTCCCAAAGAGCGCAGCCCATCGATGTCGAGGACAGTCGTGCAAGAGTCAGAATTCCATGAGGGAGATCAGTTCACTCTACCGAGGAAGCTAAAGTAAACTTTGTTTAAGAAATATAACAAATATTTTATGAGAGTGCAATCACTCTGGTATTACAGGACACATTATTTTTATTTCAACCATAGGATACGCTAAGGGTGCAGCCTATTGGTTCTTGTGGGCTGGGTTCTAGGATGGCAACGACACGATAGAAGCTTTCTCTGGTGAAGAAAATTACAGTTGCCCCCAAGAGTGCCCACGGATCCGTGGCAATGAATAGGTGTTGATATTGAGAGAGAAGTATGCAAGAGATTTGGGCACGGATAGAATCCTGGCTAGCTGCCAATGCACCACAACTTCTCGACACATTACAACCAGGAGCTTCTGAGACTCAAATCAAAGCAGTTGAAGCTGTTCTCGGTATTCAATTTCCGAAAGAAGTCAGGGCTTCTTATCGTATTCATAATGGGCAGTCAGCTTATGACTATGGTCTTTTAGACGGGCACGAGCTGCTATCTTTAGAACGCATCCAAGAAGAATGGAAGATCTGGAAAGATTTGCTCGATGGCGGGGATTTCAACGGTGAGAAAAGTGATGCCGATCCTGGTATTCGCTCTGATTGGTGGAATGCCCAATGGATACCCCTGACCTATGACGGTGCTGGCAATCATGATTGTCTAGACCTAAATCCAGGCGAAGGGGGCAACCGGGGGCAAATCATTGAAATGTGGCACGATGCTCCAGAGAGGGTAATTGTTGCATCAAGTTTTCGGGAGTGGTTAGAGCAATATGCCACGGGGTTGGAGTCGGGAGAGTTTATTTTTTCTGAGGAAGGCAACGGCATCGTCAATGCAGATGATCTGTAGTATTGAGCATCCACACTCGATATTGGGCGATCGCAGTCAGGTAAGCAAAAACCACCACCAAGGATATGTCAAATAGTTTGTGTCAAGGTCAGACATCTATAGTGGGAGGCGATCTCCAAACTCAATGGCGAATCCGTTGAAAGCAGGCTTCCAATCTCGAATTGGCATCGTCCATTTTTTGACAATATTTAGAATAGCTAGATAAACCACTTTTATTTGAAGGCCCTCTTCGCTGGTTTACAAAACCAGCAAGCAGCAAGAGGTAGAAAAGTTGTGAGCTTGTCATGAAAATGCAGTCTAACAACTGAAGTGGTCCCCAAAAACTGGACAGGGAATTAAGCTCTGAAGCACTCAAAAGAGGATAGGAGTAGTTCATGAGTAACAAACGTAAACATACACAGCCAAGGTCGCGCTAGAAGCGGTTCGGGGCGAGAAGACGACATCGGGTCAGCAGCAAAGGCTTGAGTATTGGAAAAGCATTAGAGACGTTGAACCTAGTAACCTTGTTTTTGTTGATGAAATGGGTGTCCTGCTGGGTCAAATGCGGACAATGGGCAGAAGACTTAAAGGTCTTAGAGCCTATGCCATCAAAGCATTTTATCGAGGCAAACGAGTAACAGTCATGGGAGCAATGAGTCACAATCGAGTCCTAGCGCTAGAAACCTTAGACCATTCCATGAAAGGGGATGACTTTCGTCACTTCATCAAAATGCAGCTCGTTCCCAAATTATGGAAGGGAGCTGTCGTCGTGATGGATAATCTGCCTGTTCACAAAGTGGAAGGGATTCAAGACATGATTGAATCTGCAGGGGCTCGAATCGTTTACCTGTCTCCTTATTCGCCAGAGTTTAATCCGATTGAGCATCCATGGTCGCAACTCAAAAGCTTGCTCAGGCGCGTTTGTCCAAAAACTTGGGAGGCGGTCGATAAACTGCTCAAGCTGGCAATACAACTCTCCAACCCTAGGCACTTTCACAATTGGCTTGCCCACTGTTGCTACTGTGTCTCTTAGTTGCGCAAAGCGCTGTAGGCAAGAATGGCTTCTTGACCCACAATCGGTTTTTGGGCTTGGAAGGGGACTCTTGAGCCTGCCGCTCTTCCATGTGAGTGGTCATTTCAGCGTCCAAGCAACGTTCGACCAGGGCTTTGGTCAGTTGCTTGAGAATGCCATCTTCTCCCAGTAGGTCTTCTGGGCTTCGGTAGTATTTGAGGAGGATATCAAGAACTTCAGGAGGAAAGGTCATAGTTGTGATGTCTTTGGTTCAGTAGTTCATTAGATCTAATTTCCTGACCTTTGACACAAACTAATTTACAATCCCAACTACTTTACAAATCCGCGAGAACGAGGACTGTGTAACAGCGAAATTATGTTGTTGCCCTTGTGTGCCTACTTGCGCTTCTGCTACGGCCAGTGCAGTGGCATCAGCTTTGTCGATTCCACCAGCCTCAAGGTTTGCCATAACTGCCACATCAAAGCATAGAAGGTGTTTGATGGCTTGGCAGGCGGGGGGTAAAACCTCGGTGGATTGGTTCTTTGACTTCAAACTGCACCTAGTGGTGAATCACCGAAGATTGCTGCTCCAGCGGCGGGCCATCATTGAGTCGGTGATTGACCAACTCCAGAACATTTCCCAGATTGAACATTATTTTGCCTTCGGATCCCATTCCCGCTTTTTGTAAACACCACAAGCAGCAGGGAATTTACCCGTTCCAGATTAAAATTTTAATGCGTTTACCCTGCTAAAAACCCCTACCTATTTAAGATAGGCAGGGGTTTTTAGATTAAGACTAACCTGGCATCGAGCTATTTTTGCAGGAGGCAACCCTCCAACTATCTTTGCCGCAACAGCGTTTCACAACTGAGTTCGAGATGGGTCAGCGTGGGTCCACCGTGCCATAGACACCAGGAAACTTGTAGAGTTTCCTGAACCTCAGGAACCCTGAAGGCTGCATAGTCACTTGTCGTTGTTTCACCAATGTATGAGGTCAAGCCCTCGGTCTATTAGTACTTCTCGGCTGCATCCATCACTGGACTTCCACCTGAAGCCTATCAACGGGTGTTCTTCCCGTGACCTTACTGGGTTAACCCCATGAGAGCACTCATCTTGAGGTGGGCTTCCCACTTAGATGCTTTCAGCGGTTATCCACTCCGCACTTGGCTACCCTGCGTTTACCGTTGGCACGATAACAGGTACACCAGCGGTGCGTCCCTCCCGGT